>JAPLFQ010000014.1 GCA_026390595.1 Ignavibacteriales bacterium | reverse complement strand
TATCACACGCGGCGGAATCAAACCGACGCGCTTCATTCGACGCAAGCTACGAAATCTTCTTTTCCCTGCGAGCGATCATCGCAGCACCAACCAGCGCTACGAGGAGAATTACCGATGCGACCTCGAACGGCAGGAGGTAGGTGCTTAACAGCATCTCTCCGATTCTTGGCGCCGTTTTCTCGAACCCTTGTGCTTCCGGAGCGATCCTCCAGTCGGTGGTCCAGAAAATCCCCACCAGCGTTCCCGCAAGGGCCGCAACCACGAGCACAGCCGGCAGAGTCTGGAACGTCCCTGTTTTCATATCGACGCTGATAACCTTCGTCGTCAGCATGATGCCGAACAACAGGAGGACAAGGATACCGCCGACATAAATCATCAATTGCGTGACGGCGAGGAAGTCCGCCATCAACAAGACGTAGAGTCCGGCGACACCGAAGAATGTGAACAGGAGCGAGAAGCCGGAGTAGAGAATATTCTTCGAAAACACGACAATCGATGCCGAGACGAGCGTAATGAGCGCAAGCAGATAGAATGCAATGGTGTACAATTCCATAGCGATTACGGCTTTCCAGACTGGCCCGGTGCATCGGGGGCCGGGGTGCTTGGTGGTTGGGTCTGAGTTCCGCCGGCAGGTGCCGGATCGGCTTGTGATGCCGGCGGAGGAGCCTGGGCCGCAGCTGCCTTCGCTGCCGCAGCAGCTGCTGCCGCGGCTGCCTTCTTCGCGGCGGCTTCTTCTTCCGCTTTCTTCAGTTTCTCTCTTGCCTGCTCAATGTCCTGCGGCGTCATGATGCTGAAGTTGTAGATCAAATTCTGGCGATCAAATTCGGAGAATTCATACACGTCCGTCATGACGATGCAATCGGTCGGACAGGGCGGCACGCAGAGTCCGCAGTAGCAGCACTTCGCAATGTCGATATCAAATTGTGAAACGTGGAGTTTCTTCTTCTGGCCCGTTGAAGTCGTTCCGAGATCCTGATCAGGAGTGGATTTGACCGTTTCGATCGTGATACAGTCCACCGGGCATGCCATAGCGCATTGGTCGCAGCCGATGCAGTCGTCGATGTTGACATAGAGACGGTTGCGCGCCCGCTCGGGCATTTTCAGCTTCACGTCGGGGTACTGGGTCGTCACGCTCTTGACAAACAAATGCTTGATTGTGATCCTCATGCCGATCGCGATCGAGGAGAGCGCAAGCCAGATGTTGTTGAAATACGTCGTTACTGCACTCATAGAAAGTCTACCGGGTGTTTTTCAATCTCACAGAACCAAAATGAGGCCGACACCGAAAATGCACACGAACATGAACGGCGTCAGCACTTTCCAGGAAGTATACATCAATTGATCGACGCGCAGGCGCGGCAGCGTCCAACGGAGCCAGATCTGCAGGAAGATCAGCACCATCCCCTTCATCACAAACCAGAAGAACCCCCAGACCGGGCCCGAGAGCGCTTCCCCGAACGGGCTTCCCCAGCCGCCAAGGAAGAACGAGACGGCCACGGCTGACACGAGAAACATGTTCGCATACTCGGCAACGTAGAACAGCGCCCAGCGCATCCCGCTGTATTCTGTGAAGAATCCCTGAACAAGTTCTGATTCGGCTTCAGGCAAATCGAACGGCGTTCGGTTGACTTCAGCGAGGGATGCAACGAACAGTATCAGGAATGTGACGATGGTGAAAGGAGTGATGAGGAGTTTCTGCCAGAGCGGAAGCGGTCCGCCGAAGATCACCCAATCCTGAATCCCTCCGGCCTGGAATTTTGTCACTTCCTGGAGGTTCAGCGAGCTGGTGATCATCACGCCGACAAGAATCGCGAGGACAGTTGGTATTTCATAACTCACCATCTGCGCTGCGGAGCGGACGGCACCGAAGATGGACCATTTGTTGTTCGAAGCCCAACCAGCCATCAGTATGCCGACGACGACCAAAGATGAAATAGCGACAATGAAGAAGGCACCGAGGTCAATGTTGGCGCCGATGAAGATGCTGCTGAACGGAATCGCCGCGAAACCGCCATAGGTCCCGATGAACACGATGTACGGAGCAAGAATAAAGAGCTTCCTGTCCGCCGCCACGCTGATGATATCTTCCTTCTGGAGCAACTTGATGAAATCGGCGATCGGTTGGAGCACGCCGTGCCAACCGGTTCTCATGTAAGCGACACGGTCCTGAACGTGTGCCGCGACTTTCATCTCAAGATAGATCGTCACGAGCGCGTACAGAAGAATGAAGACCAGCGGCAGCGCACTGAGCACCACCGTGACCAGCAGCGTTCCCCAGAATCCAAGGTTTTGAAATGCTTCCATAGTCTCTATCAAGAAATAAGATGCTGCACTGACGGACAGATGTTCAACAACATTACCGGTCAACCTGACCGAGGACAATATCGACACTCCCTGCAATCAGCACGAGGTCAGCGATCATCGCACCGCGTGAGATTTCGGGCAGAACACTGAGATTCACGAATGCCGGCGCCCGACCCTTTACCCGGAACGGTGTGCCGGTGCCGTCACTGATGACATAGAAGCCGAGTTCGCCGCGGGGGGTTTCGGTCCGGGCGTAGATCTCTCCCGCATCCGGCCTGATCCGCTTCGGGATTGCAGCCTGGACATTCCCCTCGGGCAACGCCGCAAGCGCCTGCTCGATGATCTTCACGCTCTCTTCCATCTCCCGCATGCGCACGATGTGACGGTCAAACACATCTCCAACCGTCCCCATTTCCCCTTTCCCGATCTTGGGCTCCCATTCGAGCTTATGATAGACGGAGTAGGGATCGTCACGCCGGAGGTCCCAGTTGATGCCCGAGCCCCGGAGCATCGGACCACTGCAGGCCCAGTTGATTGCGACGTCTTTCGGCAGCACTCCCACATTGGCCGTACGCTTGATGAAGATTTCGTTGTACGTCAGAAGGTCGTTGAACTCTTTCATGCGTGGCTTGAAATACGTGCAGAACTCTTTTGCTTTGTCGACAAATTGCGGCGGGATATCATGCGACAGTCCGCCGATCCAGAAGTAATTGTACAACAGGCGGGCACCGCAGGTCATCTCGAACAGGTTGAGGATAAGCTCCCTGTCATGGAATGCATAGAGGAAGGGAGTAAACGCACCGGCGTCAATGCCGAACGTGCCGACAGCGATAAGGTGGCTGGCGATGCGCTGGAGTTCAGCCATGATGACACGGATGTACTCCACGCGTTCAGGGACTTCGATCTTCAGCAGCCGCTCGACAGCCAGGACGTAGGAATGCTCCTCGTTGATCGCAGCGCAGTAGTCCAGCCGGTCGCAATACGGGATCACCTGCTGGTAATTGGTCATGTGCTCGCAGTGTTTCTCAAAGCATCTGTGCAGATAACCGATATGCGGAATGACGTCGATGATGATCTCACCGTCGACGACAATCTCGAGACGCAGCACTCCATGCGTTGACGGATGCTGCGGTCCCATATTGATGATCATCTCTTCGGTTCGAAGAGTCTGACCGCTGGAGGTCCTGAGTACCCCCGGCTGGGAAACGTAACTGGTGGGAAGTGTCTTCGTCTCAATCATACCGATAGATTCTGGTTGCCGTTAGTACGGGACTTTCATCCCATTATAGAATTCAGGCACTTTGTAGTCTTTGCGGAGCGGGTGCCCTTCCCAATCGTATGGAAGGAGAATACGGCGAAGGTCGGGATGCTCATCGATGATGACGCCGTACATGTCAAATACTTCGCGCTCGTGCCAATTGGCAGTTCCCCACACCGACGACACGGACTGGATGTGCGGGTTTTCCTTCGTGCAGAAGGCCTTCAGAACGATCTTGTGCTTGTGCACCATCGAAAAGAGATGATACACGATGCCGAGCTTTCCGTCCTTGTTGTAGTCGACGCCGCTCAGGCACATCATGTAGTCAAACTGCATGGCGGGATCGTCGAACAGAAAGATGGAGATCTCTTTCGTCTTCAGCGGATCGACAACAATCCATGGCTGAAGAGCATCGAGCTTCGCCTCGAGGATCGCATCGCCGAATTTCGCCTTCAGACTGTTATAAATTTCTTCCGCGGTCATTCTTCTGACTTCTCCTATGCAGACTTCTTCACGAGGCTTTCTTTTCTCACCTTCTCCTGCAGCCTGATGATACCTTCAAGCAGAGCCTCCGGCCGCGGCGGACAGCCGGGCACGAATACGTCGACAGGAATTACACGGTCAACGCCCTTCAACACGTGGTAGCCATGCTCCCAGTACGGGCCGCCGCAATTCGCGCAGCTTCCCATGGAGATGATGTACCGTGGTTCGGCCATCTGGTCATACAGCCGCTTGATGCGCGAAGCCATCTTCAAGGTGACGGTGCCGGCGACGACCATCACATCCGCCTGTCGGGGCGTTGCGCGCGGAATGATGCCGAACCGCATAATATCGAAATCAGACGCCGACGCAGCCATCATTTCAATTGCACAGCACGCCAGGCCGAACTGCATCTGATAAAGCGACGAGAGTCTCGCCCAGTTCAGCAAGTTCTCCATTGATGTGACGAAAACGTTTCCGTTTTCGAATCTCTGATCGAGTAAACCCATAGTGATCGCTTAATCCAAAAGTGGTTATTGCACGACGGAATGCTCTTCAACCGGCTTCCGCGCCTCAACCGGGTGGTTCGGTATTCTATTCACTCGAGGGACTTCCGGCCTCGGTTTGTCCCAATCCAAATCCCCCTTCACCCACACATACACAAACCCTACAATGAGTATCCCCAGAAAAACAGCCATCTCGAGGAAGCCGAACAATCCCAGGTTGCGGTAAACAAGGGCCCAAGGAAAGAGGAATACCACTTCCACATCGAAAATGAGGAAAATGAGGGCGACAACATAAAACCGAACGTTGAATCTCACCCATGCATCCCCGACCGGATCCTCCCCGCACTCATATGGGGCAACTTTTCCGGGGTACGGGCGATGCGGCCTTAGAATCCACGACGCAAACATCCCTGCCGCCACGAAAACCGCGCCAATGATGAGAAAAATGAAGACTTTGCCGAATTCAGTGAGCATATCAGTGCTCGAAAGGGGAAATGCGGTGGAGGAAAATGTGAAAATCGAACGTCAATATAGACATGATTTCATAGTTTGTCAAGAAAACGGTAGAGATTATCAGGTTTTGACGATTGCCTGCGCCAAGGGAATATGCAGGGCATCGTCAATGGAGTCTCTACGACTTTCCAATTACAAAATGCTCATTTTATGCAAACAAATTGCGTGCAAGGATTCAAATCGGTCAACGTGGCGAAAAAGAGGGCACGTCGGTTCGGAATTTAGCGCGATCGGGATTCCCGTTCCCATTTCTGCAGACGGTGCTGGACCTGGGGGCTTCTGAGTTCCCGGAGTGCGTCGGCGGCAATCCACCGGGCGGATCGCGAATCGACTAAGCGTATCCGCTCACCATCTGCGATGGCCAGTTTGTTCAGCCGCAAATTCCTCTTGCCGATCTGACGCAACGCCCAATTGACAGCCTTCCTGACGAAATTGCGCTCATCAACCGCTCCCAGGCGGATTTCCTTGAGCATCGGGAGGAATTTGCTGTCATCAAGCGACTTGAGGTGGATTGCAGCTTCGGCCATCATCACAAAACCGGCCCTCTTGACGAACTCGTCTTCACTCCTGCACCACTCAAACGCGGCCTTGAGGGCGTAGGGTGTGCGAACGAACAGAGCCCCGCAACAAGCGTCGCAGACGGCCCACGAATCGAAATCCTTCGCCCACCTCCCCATCTGGCTCCACGCGACTTTGTCGGGGTCGCCTGTGAGCGCTGCAATTGCCCGTGCTTCGAGGATACCGGTAGTCCAGAGCTTCAGAGAAAGTTTCTGGTCCTTCCCAATTCTTCTGGCCAGCAACCTCAACTGCGGCGCGGAGATTCCAAGCGCATGTTCAGAGGGAACACCAAATCGGCTCATCCCCTTGACGATTGCGGGATCGGCCATTCTCTTGAGTTCTTTGATGACTTGCGTCAGGTGCATGGTGGATCGTTGTGGAACCTGAGGGCTGGATCCGGAAGCCGTCAAAGCTCTCGTGCTTTCCAGGGAGTTTCCTCGACCCCATCGACCTGGTTCGCGTAGCGGGCAAGAATAAACAGGAGATCTGAGACACGGTTTAGAAAAACTATCGCGTGCGGATCGAGCGGTTCTTCCCGCGAGAGCTTCACGACGAATCGCTCAGCTCTACGGCAAATTGTACGCGCCAGATGCAGCTGGGCGGCGACATGCGTGCCACCGGGAAGAATGAACGATGAGAGCGGTTTGAGGAGGGCTTCCACCGTATCGATGATCCGCTCAATCTGCGTGATGTGCTCCTGTTGAATTCGTTCGATGAGTACGTTCCGCTTTTCCGCGGGTGTCGCCAAATCCGCTCCGAGAACGAAAAGGTCGTTCTGCAGAGACCCAAGAATCCCGTCAATGTCCTTTGCAGGTTTCCACGCGCGGGCAACTCCGAGGGCCGAGTTGAGTTCGTCCACGGTACCGTATGCCTCAATACGGAGAGCATCCTTCGGGACTCGTCGCCCGCCGAACAATGAAGTCTCTCCTCCGTCCCCCGTTGTCGTGTAAATCTTCATAGGTTCATGTCCAGATAGTATCTCAGATTGCGAAAACCTCGATAGTCATAGAAAGGCAGCTGATTCTACCACCAAGTCACAAGGGTTTCAGGTAAAGGAGAGAGATCGCCCCTCCCATGTCCATTGCGCCTTCGGGACTTGATGGCACCTGCTTTGCATCGGCGGTATTACCGCTTCGTACCACCTTTGTTCCAGAAATTTGGCAGCTCGTTGTAGAAGTGGAGACAGGTTCTGATCCCGCCGAACAAATTGTCCAAGACGATGAACTCATTTGGTGCATGGGCATTCCCATCGGGCAATCCGAAACCGAGCAGCACCGTGTCGATGCCAAGGAGCTTTTTGAACTGAACGACGATCGGAATTGAGCCCCCCTCGCGCTGGTACAACGGCTTCTTGCCGAATCCTTTGTTCAGCGCGGCGACGGCAGCTTGAACTCCCGGACTGTCGATAGGAGTGATTGCAGGCTCGCCGCCGTGCAGTGCGCGCACTTTCAGATCGATAGTTTTCGGAGCGATTTTCTTCAGATGTTTCTCGAACAGCTTTGCTATTTTCTCTGAAGACTGATCAGGAACAATACGCATGGAAATCTTCGCATACGCTTTTGAAGGGAGGACGGTTTTCGCACCTTCCCCCGTATAGCCGCCCCAGATTCCGTTACATTCGAGCGTCGGACGCGCCCACAGTCTCTCGAGCGAAGTGAACCCTTTTTCTCCATAGAGTTGTTTCACACCCAAAGATTTTGCGTACTTGCGGTCGTTCCAGGGGAGTTTCTTGAAGGCAGCCCGTTCGATCTTCGACAACGCCCGGACATCATCGTAGAAACCGGGGATGGTGATCTTGCCGTTCTTGTCATGAAGCGAAGCGATGATTTCGGAAAGCGCCTGGATCGGGTTGTGAACAGAACCGCCAAACGAGCCGGAGTGAAGATCCCCGTTTGGACCGGTCACTTCGACTTCCATGTACGCCAGCCCGCGGAGGCCGTAGCAGACCGATGGAACGCCTTTTGCAAACATGTCTGAATCCGAGATCATCACCAGGTCTGCTTTGAGAAGATCTTTGTGCTCACTCACAAAGCGATCGAGATGCTCCGACCCGATCTCCTCCTCCCCCTCGATCATGATTTTCACATTCACCGGCAGTGAGCCCCCGATCCTCATGTAGGCCTCCAATGCCTTGAGATGGGCGAACACTTGTCCTTTGTCGTCCGTCGATCCTCTGGCGTACAGGTTCCCGTCACGGATCGTCGCCTCAAACGGCGGCGAAGTCCACAGATCCACCGGATCATCCGGCTGGACATCGTAGTGACCGTACAGAAGAACTGTTGGCTTGCCTTGAGCCTCAAGCCATTCTCCGAAGACTACCGGATGGCCGGGCGTCTGCAGTATCTGCACGTTCTTCATTCCGATACCCTGAAGCTGGTGGGAAATCCACTCCGCGCATCGCTGCATGTCTGCGGCGTGTTCGGCCTGGGAACTCACGCTCGGAATAGCCAGAAAATCTTTGAGTTCTGAGAGGTAGCGCTCAGAGTTCGCTTCGATGTATGTCAGGAATTGCAGCATGTCGGTATCCTAGGTAAGAAACAGTTTCAACGTCTGCTCATGGGTTGAGTGCGTGTCAATATATTCGTCGACGCTCCGAAAGGCAAGAGAATTGGGAGGTGATACCTGAAGGGCTCCCACTCGCGATACTTCATTGCCAATTGTTCAACATTCTTGTTTGTGGCTCAGAAATTGCCTAAATTTTGAGAGAATCAAGCAATTTGACAAACTGTGAGGTTAGCCATCATACTCATCATTCTGAACATAGTCTTGCCGTTGGTCTACTTCGCGCTGGTGTGGACGTATGGCAAAGCATTCTTCTCAGACGAAGTGTGGGCGAGAAAGCTCAAGAGCAAGCTCCTGTTGGGGGCCCTGCTGCTCCATTGTACCTACCTCATTTTGAGGACCATCGCATTCAGCCACCCGCCAGTCACCTCCATAGGGGAGATTCTTTCAGTGCTGGCTTTTTCCGTGGCCCTGGCTTATGCTTCCATCGAGGCTCGATCGCGGGCGAAAGAGACCGGATATTTTATCCTGAATTTCACATTCTTCTTTCAGCTTGGCTCAACGTTGTTCATACGGGATCTCGTTGACGTCCCGCAGATCTTTCGCAGCGGCTGGTTTGGCCTGCACGTCACCAGCGCGATGATCGGGTACTCGGCGATTACCATCTCGGCCGTCTATGGCTTCCTTTACCTTATGCTGTATCATGAAATCAAGGCGAACCGTTTCGGCGTCATCTACAAGAAACTACCGAACCTTGAGACGCTCGAGCGGATGAACTTCATCGCGATTTCGCTGGCGTTCGCGTTTCTGACGATGACGATTGTTGCAGGATTCATCTGGCTGCCGCAGGCATTTACAGGTTTCTCCTATGCCGACCCCAAGCTACTCGGGACAATCGTCATCTGGCTCATGTATGGCGCCGGAATTCTCGCGAAGACGAGCGGCCGCCTGCGCGGTCGGAGTCTGATGGTGCTTTCGATTGGTGGGTTTACGATCGCACTATTCTCGATGTCGATCATCAACATGTTCTTCAGCAGCTTCCACAGATTCAATTAACAGATCGGATATTCGACGTTGAACCTGGTGTGTGCCGGCATATCGCACAATACAGCCCCGCTCGAGATGCGGGAGCGGCTCTGGTTCTCCCCCGCTGAAATCCTTGTGGCTCTCCCGCACGTGAAGTCGCTCGGGCTGAGCGAGTGCGTCCTGTTTTCCGCCGGCGGCCGCACGGAGTTCTATGCGTTCAGCGATCACGTCGTTCCCGGGACCGATGTGCTGATTGATTTTCTGCGGACGCAGAAACAGGTGAAGGAAGCGGTACCGGCAAGCCATTTCTTTTCGTTCAGTTCCTATGCAGCAGCCGAACACCTGTTTCGCGTTGCCTGCGGAATCGATTCCATGATCGTTGGCGATGGTCAGATCCTCGCTGTGGTCAAAGAAGGCCTTGCACTTGCCCAGGAAAGCGGTACGGCTGGGTACTTCCTCAACAGGCTCTTCCAGCAGGCGTTTCACGTTGGGGAACGCGCACTCAGCGAAAGCCTGATATCCGATGGGGCCATCACTGTCAGCGACGCCGCCGTGGAGCTTGCCCAGAGAATCTTCGATGACCTAAGCCGTAAGAAAGCCCTCATTATCGGATCGGGCGAAACCGCCCAACTCACTGCAAAGCATCTGCTCAGCCGGGGCATCGGTTCTCTTATGTTCACGAATAAGACGGCGGAGCGAGCGGACAACCTGGCCAAAACGGTCGGCGGGATGGCGATCCCTTTCGAAACCTTCCGCGACCGACTGAATGAGATCGACATCATCATATCTTCTGTTCAGTCGAGCGGGCACATTCTGTCGGCGAAGGAGGTCCGGGAGATCGACAAGGGCCGCCACAGGGGCACACTGTTCATCATCGACCTTGGAGTACCCCGTACCATTGATCCGTTCGCCCGGGAGATCGAAAATGTCTTCGTCTACGACCTCGACACTCTCAACAAGATGGTGGGCGAGAACATCGCACGAAGGCGCGGCGAACTGCCGAAAATCCAGGCGATCATCGAAGCCGAGCTTGCTGATCTTTCACGCCCGTAAGGTCCGCTCGAATCACTCACAGAACTTGTCAAACGAATCCGCTCCGAAGAAGTCGAAAGACATGTCAACCGGTTTGGGGAAAAAGACAAAGGGCTGATCGAGAACAGTACCACGCGTATCGCGTACATTATCCTTCGTGCCCCTGCTAGAACACCTCCAGAAAGAAAACGACTTCAAAGTTTCCGGCCGTCTGCAGAACCTCAACGCCGCGCGAAAAATCTTCGGCATCGATAATGACCAGAAAGAGAATCCCGACGGCTGTTGACCGGACAGCAGCGGCACACGTCCCGGCGAGCTGGCACCCCGATACAACAAACACATCGACAGACACTGGAGACTGAGCCCGGCTTACGCCGATCTTCGATCTTTTTTCGGAGACGCGCGTATGAACACAGAACCGCTCACGAAACTATTGTCCACGGAGGAAGCCAGTCCGATTTGATGAATGTGGACGAATAAGAGCATTGTGATCTGGCTCTCACCAAGCTAAAAAATATTATGCAAATTACGGGAAATAGTGTATATTTGTAGGTTCCACGCTGGCAGAGGCACGATCGATCGTGCGATCTCGGATGTCTGCGCACCGCATCGCGTCATCGCTGAACGACCCGATCCATCAAAGCACTTAGGGGGCACTATGAGAACCTTACTCAGGGATGTGATTCGGTACTATTCACTTCTGCTCACCCTCATTCTGATTCCTTCCCTTCTCTCATCTCAAACTACACAGGCGACACCTGCGGCACCTTTGCCCGAGGATAATCTCTCCCCCGCAGAATTCACAACGATTCTGAAAGAAGCATGGACGATCCTGAAGGATGAGAGCGACAACTACATGAAGATGGTCGGGCAGAAGACGGAGTTCGAGACAACTGCGGAGTTTGAAAAGCGTTCCGTCGAGGCGCGGCAACAATACCTGACGAAGATTACGAAGTACATCAAAGACAAGAAGTTCGACCAGCGTGTTATCGGCGTGAACCTGAAAGCCGGCCTTGAGCAGTACGACGCCGATGCCCAGATCTACAGCATCACCAGCCCGAATGTTATCGAAGCCCCGTATAACCTCCCGTCGGTCTCAACAGAGATCCCCGCGAACGGCTACGTTGCGCTCTCCGATTCGATCCGAAAAGGTTACCGGACCTCTTCGGTCTACTTGAAATTCAGTCCGTACTTCAAATGGCAAGTGGGCCGCGATATGGCGAAAGCAGCCCGTAATGACGACGCGAGCATTTTCTTCAAGATTCGGTTCAAGATCGAGATGGGGCAGGGAGAGACGCGGAAAGGTGCGCGGTTCGTCATCGTTCCAAGACAGGTCTTGCTGTTCAATCAGAGGACTAACACCACCTACTGGGAGCAGGCTCTGCACTAAGCATCATGTGAACGGA
>JAPLFQ010000013.1 GCA_026390595.1 Ignavibacteriales bacterium | reverse complement strand
ACACTCTTTCCCTAGACGTGTGCTCTTCCGATCTTGAAACCGTACGATCGGAAGCGATTCGCCAGAGCGATACAAAAAGTCCTGGAGGTCCATCGCTCCGAGACGGATGAATTTGATCGCCTTGTAAAGGTGCTGCAGGAGGTGCGTTCACCGAATGCGAAATTCGAATCAGTCTTCGTCCGATCAGGAAAGAGAATCACTGCAGTACGAACAGCCGACATCCTTTGGATTGAAGCGAATGGCGACTACTGCGACCTTCACACGGACGACAATTCGTATCTCAGCAATCTGAGTCTCGGCGAACTGGAGGCGAGGTTGGATCCTGTTAAGTTCACCCGGGTCCATCGATCGTTCATCGTCTCAGCTGCCGCCATCACACATATGACAAGTGACGGCGAAGGGGGGTACGAGGCGATGCTGCGAAACGGTGCTCGGGTGCGGGTGAGCAGGACATATGGAGCCAAGATCAAACATCTTATCTGGTGACTATCCGAACATTCGAAACCCCTGCGGATCAACGGAGGCCAGGAAGCGCGCATCACTGTGTTCATTGCTTCGACTGTCTGGAATCGGACGCCTCAAATGAGCTAATGATTGCAACCTTGGAGAGTTGTCGGCGTATAGACTGTGAACCATCCGCACCGTGACGTACCGTCCTTCCAATTCTCAAAAGGGGTAATGCTCGATGAACAAGATTGTCGCCGTTGCATTGCTATGCCTTCTTCCTTCGGGAACCGATAACAAAAACAGGAAAGTGGAGGCACAATGCATCTCTCGATTTCGGAACTGATCGCTCTTCGTCGGTTCATACTCTTTTCAACTCTGTTCTTCGCGATGGCGATCACCTCCTTTAGCCAAACGGTTATCAAGACCGATCCGATCAGAGGGATCTACTTTGGCCAGACATTACCTGGCGAGACCCCCGTCCATTTTGCTCCTGAGGTTCTTCGATCGGTAAGTGCGTGGGTAGAAGCCACAGCGTTCTCTCCGGACGGGTCTCTCTTCTTTCTGGCGGTGGGTGACTCAACGTATTCAAGCGCGAAACTCTACTGTTCGAAGCGCGTGAACAATGTGTGGACGCCATTTTCGGAGCCGCCCTTCATTTCCGGTTTCACTTTTTCGCACGAACCCGTGTTTTCAGCAGATGGAACCATCCTCACGTTCACCGGGAAAAAGGGGACCGGGACGTTGGACCTCTGGACCGTGAGATTGGCGGCTCAGGGATGGGACACACCCGTCGCGATGCCCTCTCCAATCAACAGTGGCGCCAAGGAGTACCGCGGCAGCAGTATGGCGGATGGAACCATGTACTTTGGCTCATCACGATCAGGAATGATGCAGGTGTACAAAGGATACAAGGATGCGTCTCAGAATCTGGCTGTCGAACTGGTGGGCCCTCCCATCAACATGAAATCCTTCGAGGGTGATCCATGCATCGCGCCGGATGGGCATTACCTCATCTTCTATTCTGCGGGAGACGGGAAAAGCTCGGATCTCTATGTGAGCTTCCGTGATGCGAAAGGGGGATGGGGGGTACCCATCAATCTTGGAGACAAATTCAATAGTTCCGACGATGAGTATGGTGCGCACCTGTCTTCTGACGGGAAATACCTGTTTTTCACTCGTCACTCTTTCACCGGGAACAGCATCTATTGGGTGGCGTCTTCGGCGATCGAGAAACTCAGGTAAATGTGATTCGCCAAACTTGGTGTCATCGTATGGGTGGGCTGATTAATTCCATATCTATCAAAACTATCTGGAAACAATACATCGAGAATCTAACAAGGAGGTACCAATGAAAAGATCGATGCATCTACTCGTACTCGTTTTCGGAGTATGGCTTACAGGATGTACGCCATACCAAGCGACGTTGACAAATGAGGAGCGTTCATACCCGGCGACAGTTCCGGAGAAAGTACAAATATTTCTTCAAGGCGAAACAACTCCGACAGCCACAGAGGTTGGACACATCGTCGTGGCTGAAAAATCCGAAACAAAAGGCATTGAGTTATTACAGAAAAAAGCGGCGGAAATGGGAGCTGACGGCGTCATAAACGTGGAAATAAAGGTTCAAACTCGGGTAGTGTTCATCCTCATTATCCCAATCCCGATCCACTCATATTTCGTTTCTGGCACAGCAATCAAAATTGCCAAATAATACAAAGGACTTCTAAAATGAAGAACTTCAATGTTTTCATGCTGGTAGTATTGGCATCGTTCTTTTTGTCGAGTTGTACAGGAAACGCGGTCTATCTAAGAGATTCGAAAACTTACACCGTGACGGATCCGAAATCCATTGAGATCTATTCAAGCGTGTATCCTTCGGTCAAATTTGAAGTTGTTGGATATGTGTCGACCTATACAAGTGACGCCAATCATGCAGGGGATCAATTAAAGAATAATCTAAGGGCTCAAGCTGCAAAATATGGAGCCAATGCCATCATTGGATTTAAACTCAATATGGCAGAGGAAGGCGGGGGTGCCCAAGGGGTTGCGGTACGATATCTGCAGTGAGCGAAATTCATGGAATCAATGAGAAACACCAAGTGCTTCCGCCAAACGGTGAATCACGGCGGACCCCGAAAGAGATCGGGGCAGGCGGGCGCGCTATTGCTCGCCGACCCTGGTGTCATCGCAGGGGGTAGGTAAAGGTCCTCGAATTCAGAAGGCAGAATCGACTCCTATTCTGGGATGCAACGTGACATTCCTGCTATGGGGGAATGGAAAGCACAAAACAAGAAATGAGCGGAGATGATAATGGGAAACTTCAGCCTTCTGAAGGCAGACATATGAATAGTCAAAACAGCAGGATAAATAATACTAAACGCATAGGTGTTGGTTTATCATTCATTGCATTCCCCCTGATTTTTGTCTTTGCTTTTGCTGGTCATCCCAATCTTCTCAATCCTCATTTCTTAGGATCGGCGGAACTCATTCAGAGAGCACATAATCAGATACTTCTGCATTTCGGCCATGCATTGGTTACGCTGTGTACAGGCCTGCTGGTTGTTGTTGCAATGCACTTTATGAATAGGTTAAAGAACACAAAGGCTGAATGGTTTGGTCTTTCCGGTGGCGTGATAGCAATCTTTGGAGCATTAATGCTGGCAGCTGACAAAGGTGCTTTGTGCCTGACAATGAGTGCTCTCGATACTATACCTGAAGACAAGTTTTCAGCGATGATGCCCGGCTTGCTCGCTATGTTTGGGAAAGAAGGTTGGTTAATTCTGATCTGGGGAATGGTTCTGTTGCCTATTGGTTTTGTTATTCAGGCAGTAGGGTTACTCAAGTCCAGGATTCTGGCAACATGGCAAAGCATGTGTTTCTTGATAGGAGTTCTTTTTATTGGAACTCCTGACGGTGTTGAGATCATCAATTTAGCAGCTGCGGTTTTAATAGCGATTGCATGCATACCATATGGGATAAAATTAGTAGCAAATAATTGATCTAAAAACGTATGTCCAGCTTTTCCACCCGACACAAGATGAACCATGTCGGATAAATCCGGCTAATCGTCAGGCGTCATTGTAAACAGGCCATCAAACGTATACATGAGATAGTATGGAAACAATGAAAGCAATGATATGCACTAAGTACGGGTCACCGGATGTTCTCCAGTTTAAAGAAGTCGAAAAACCTACTCCCAAGGACGATGAAGTCCTTGTTAGAATTCACGCGGCATCTGTAAATATGTATGACTGGCATCTACTGACAGCTGACATATTCGTTGTCCGCCTCATGGGCGGGGGACTGCTCAGACCAAAACATCCGATACCAGGCGCAGACATCGCCGGGCGGATTGAAGCGGCTGGAAGTAACGTCAAGCAGTTTCGGCCAGGTGATGAAGTGTTCGGGGATATTTCTGCATGTGGTGATGGCGGTTTTGGCGAGTATGTAGCTGTTCCCGAAAGCTCGTTGGCGCTTAAGCCGACCAACCTGACATTTGCGGAAGCAGCTGCAGTACCTATGGCGGCCAACACTGCTCTGCAGGGTCTGCGCGATTACGGGCAAATTCAGCAAGGGCAAAAGGTATTGATTCAAGGGGCATCCGGCGGGGTGGGGACGTTTGCAGTGCAGATTGCCAAATCGTTCGGTGCTGAAGTCACAGCTGTGTGCAGCACCAGGAATCTCGAGCAGGCACGCTCGCTTGGGGCAGACCATGTCATCGACTACACGAAGGAAGATTTCACTAGAAGCGGGCAGCAGTACGACCTGATTCTTGCTGTGAACGGATATCATCCGCTCTCTGATTATAAACGCGCCCTGACTCCCCAGGGCATCTATGTCATGGCCGGAGGTACGGGGGCCCAGATCTTCCAGGCCATCCTCCTGGGACCGTGGATGTCCAAAACCGGCGGCAAGAAAATGGGAGGCGTAACGGGAAGACCAAAGCAGGAGGACCTGGTTTTTATGAAAGGCCTTCTGGAAGCCGGCAGAGTCGTACCGGTCATCGATAGACGTTACCCGTTGAGTGAAACGGCTGACGCTCTCCGGTATCTCGGAGAGGGACACGCCCGGGGAAAAATAGTCATCACCATGGAGCATAGTAGCAAAACCTAGGACCGGTTGGGAGCCGACGTCGCTCCGCTGCGCGATTGAAACCAATCGCTAGATTGCGTTATGAAAACATTACATTTGGAATGCGTGGGAGATTCTTATGAAAGCTATTGTTTGCACGAAATACGGACCACCGGAGGTCCTTCAGCTCAGAGAGGTCGAAAAGCCTGTCCCCAAGGACAACGAAGTTCTGATCCGAGTCTGTGCGACATCGGTAAATTTCGGGGATATGATAGCGCGCAATTTCAAAGCAATCACTCCTCGCGAGTTCAACATGACTTTTCTCTTCTGGCTACTGGCGAAAATATCTCTTGGCCTCAGAGAACCGAAGATAACCATCCTGGGGAGCGAATTTGCCGGGGACATTGAAGCGGTCGGCAGGGACGTAGAACGCTTCAAGAAGGGTGACCAGGTTTTTGGATATCCCGGTCAGAGCTTTGGCGCGTATGCAGAGTATCTCTGTATGCCTGAAGATGGCGTGCTGACCATAAGACCGGCCAATATGACCTATGAGGAAGCCGCCGTTGTTCCCTACGGTGCGATTATGGCTTTGCATCTGTTGCGCAAAATGAATATCCAGCCTGGGCAAAGGGTTCTGATCAATGGCGCCAGCGGCGGGATAGGCTCGGCCGCGGTGCAGATTGCCAAACACTTCGGGGCAGAAGTCACCGCGGTCTGTGGTACGCCGAGATTGGAGTTCGTAAAATCTCTGGGAGCGGACAAGGTCATTGATTACACTGGAGATGACTTTACTAAAAACGGTGAAACCTATGATCTGATTTTTGACATCTTAGGCAAAAGTTCGTTCTCACTGTGTCAAAGCTCGCTCAAACCAAATGGGACTCTTCTTTTCGCCAGTTTTAAGATGAAACAACTTTTTCAAATGCTCTGGACTTCAATGGCAGGCACCAGGAAAGTCGTCTGTTCGATTGCACCAGGAAGTGTCGAAGACTTGATTTCCGTCAAAGACCTTGTCGAGGCGGGGAAAATCAAATCGATCATCGATAGGCGCTATCCGTTGGAAGAGGCTGCCGAGGCTCACCGGTATGTCGAGCAAGGGCATAAAAGGGGAAATGTTGTCATCACGTTGGAACAAGACAGCACAACCTGACACCGATGTGCATCTGCAGTAGTTTCCGCTTTGCTCCGCGACGCAGCTGAAACGATCGTTAGGCAAGCAACGCAAGCATCGAATGAATATTCTTCTGTTGCTTTGTCGGACAAACTGAGGACACTCTATGAGTTACAGGTCAATCCTCGTAATATCGTTGGCGCTCATTTCCATGCGCACGTCCTTTTCGCAGGAATCCACCCCCATGATACCGATTGCACCTCAACATTGGTTGACGCTTTCTTCCGGTCTCAGTTCCCGCACTGTGCGTGACGAAATGATGTCGCCCCTTATGTATCGAGGTACACAGATTCCATTAGCGTTCACGTATCGTTTCCGTGGTTTAGAAAACCGGCATACCGTCTTATTCTCCTATGACAACACCGAATTGAATTCTTCAATCACCAAAGTCACTAATGATGTGGCGGTATCGCACTACATCAAAAACCTGAATCTGAATGTTGAATACTCGTTTGAAAAGAAAGTTACAGCGCTTGATGATTATAACACCACTGGCTTTCTTGGCCTCAGGTTGTCCAGCATTCTTAATCTGAGAAACCACTATGTCCTGCAGGACAAAAACCACATGTCAGCAGAACAAATGACTGGACTTGGAATCCACCTTCTCACAGAGACTTCTCTTGAGAAAGAATCAAACAATCTCCTGAGAGTAGGGATAAATATTCCCTGCGTCTCCTATGTTCTTCTTACCGATCGCTACAACGCCAATGTGAGCGAGAAATTTGACAATGTTGATTTCGAGCAAAGCCTTCTATGGCAACTATTTACAAAAGGAGACTTTGTCACCTTCAACAGATTCTTTGAGGTGCAGGCAGATGTTTCATACATATTCTTTGTAAGTAATCATATCGCCTTTGACCTGCAGTATCGCCTGTTGTACTATTCCTTTGCACAGTATCAGGATTTGTTCCGTGCGCGGGTTCTGAACAATCAAGTCCTCCTTGGCCTGACGGTGAAACTATGACCAGGATGATACGCTCTTTCGGTATTCTCGTTCTGCTTTTCGCATTGTACGGGTGCGAGAAAATGATCCTGGAACCCGATCCGGTAAACGTGCCGGACAAGAACTTCGAGATATTCTGGAAAGATTTTGACAGGTACTACGCACAGTTCTCTCTGCGACACATCAACTGGGATTCGGTCTATGCATTGTACCGCCCGCAGATATCCCCATCCACCCCCGATCGACAGCTTTTTACTATGCTCTCAAATATCGTTCTCGGCATCAACGATATGCACGTTACGTTGTACACTCCTATGGGTGATGTGTACTGGAAAACCATGATCCCTGCTTCTTATCCCAGCAGGAGAATGATCAATGTCTGCAAGTATGTCCAATGCGGAGCCCCACAGAATTCTCTTATTGAATATCGAACATGTCAGGATACCGACATCGGATATATGATCATTCCCACATTCAGCGGGCAGGGAGAAGGACTAACGATGGCAGATTCGCGCTATCTCGTGATCGATGACATACTTTCGCAATGGAAGGATAAGAAGGGTATCATCATCGATGTTCGCGGGAATAGCGGCGGCAACAGCATCAATGCAGAAACGGTAGCAGGCCGCTTTGCCGATCAATCGCGCGTGTATTCGTACCGTCGCCAGAAGAACGGACCGGGGAAGGACGATTATTCTTCCTGGAAAAGCTCTTCGATTGAACCGAAAGGATCGTATCAATTTCTTAAACCCGTCGTCGTTCTTACGAGCCGCGCCACTTCGAGTTCTGCAGAAATGTTTGTCATGGCGATGCAGGTTCTGCCAAACGTCACCATCGCCGGCGATACGACGGGTGGCGGCGTTGGCAATCCCATATTCAGGGAATTACCAAACGGGTGGACGTACCGGTTGTCGACAGAAATAGAAGCGGACGCTCAAGGTCGCATCATTGAAGGCGCCGGTGTGTTTCCTGATATACCTGTACTGACAACAGCCGCTGATTCAGCGAACGGAATTGACAGAATATTGGAAAAGGGGATTGAAATCATCAGGAAATCACAATAGTCTCAGATATATCGGAGATTCCTTTGAAAGCCATTGTCTGCACGAAATACGGACCGCCGGAAGTTCTTCAGCTCAAAGACGCAGAGAAACCTGCGCCAAAGGATGATGAAGTACTCATAAAGATACTTGCGACAGCGGTGACGGCAAGTGATATTTTCATCCGAAGTTCTCAAGTCCCTATCCGAGTTCTCATACCATTTCGCCTCATGATGGGTTTGACGAGACCGAGAAAGCCCATCATAGGATTGGTGTTGGCAGGAGAGATTGAGTCAACGGGGAAAGACGCTAAGAGATTCAAAACAGGTGACCAGGTCTATGGGCTTACCGGATTTGATCTTGGTGCGTATGCCGAGTACAAATGCATGAAAGAGACAGATTCAACGCATGGGTGCCTGGCGTTGAAGCCGACGAATATCTCCTATGAAGAGGCTACCATGGTTGGTTATGGTGGGCTTCTCGCACTTCAATTTATGGAAAAGGGGAATATCCAACGTGGACAAAAAGTGCTTGTCTATGGAGCTTCTGGAACAACTGGAACAACGGCAATTCAATATGCGAAGTACTTGGGGGCCAGCATTACAGCGGTATGCAGCACGGCAAATATGGAGTTGGTGAAATCTCTGGGAGCAGACGCTGTCATTGATTATACCAGAGTGGATACGCTCAACCCGGGGGTACAATACGATTTTATACTTGATGCCGTTGGCAAAAGCAAAACATCAAAACTGAAAGAGGCGTGTAAAAAAGCTCTTGCTCCGGGAGGGAAATACGCATCAATTGATGATGGAGCGCTCCTGTTGGACTCCAAACGCCTTGCTTTGATCAAAGAGTTGGTTGAAGCTGGACATATCAAACCTGTTATTGACAGATGCTATCCATTTGAAGAGCTTGTCGAAGCTCACAGGTATGTTGGCAAAGGACATAAAAGGGGAGGAGTGGCAATAAAGGTCGTTTAAAAACAAGAAATAAACGCACAACAGGGGCTCATACGCCATTGACGATCATCGATGTCAGGCGAATCGATAGCGCTTCGCTGTAAACGAGACGCCCAAGTTCATCACTTGGGCGTTGCTGTCTTGAGGGTCTGCCGCTTGTCCTAGAGCCTATCTCAAAAACACTTCTTAAGAAAAGAGAGACTCACGCCAAGCCGCAAAGTCGCCAAAAGAAACGATAGTTGTGTTCATCCTTTGCGGCTTAGCGCCTTTGCCTGCCCGCCTCGGGCAATTCCAGAGGCAGGCGGGCGTGAGTATTTTTTTGGCTGGCTTATACTGTCTTTTCTTCTTCGCGAATCTCTTCAACTGATCCAACCCAGGATCGGAGAAAAGCGCACATAGAGTGCATCACTTCTCTCGTTCATCCGACATTCAGTCGCTCGACCATCGTTAGCGTCATCTTCTTACAATTTCTTTACAGCTTTTCCCCCCTTCTTTACGCCTCCTTCATTGTGGTTACGAGCCATATCCTGCATTTTTAATTCAGGAAAAAGAAGCATTCCTGATTCACTGATCTGTGCACAAAGGCAAATGGAAAGTCAATTACTCCTACATGAGGCAAGTGCATGTTTCTGAAATCTGTACGAACGTCCGTCATTGTGATTCTGTTGTTCACGGTTCTCACCGGTTTGGTCTATCCGTTTATCGTCACCGGTCTCGCCCAGTTGATGTTTCCGCGCAAGGCGAATGGAAGTATGCTCATGAAGGAAGGCAAGGCAATCGGTTCCGAGTTGATCGGTCAGCCGTTCAGCAGCCCGAAGTACTTCTGGAGCCGGCCATCGGCAACGTCGCCGTACGCATATAACGCGGCGGCTTCGACGGGATCGAACTACGGTCCACTCAATCCGGCTCTCCTCGATGCGACCGGGAAGAGGGTGAAAGAACTGAGGGATGCCGATCCGCAGAATGCCGAACCTGTCCCCGTCGACCTCGTGACCGCCTCCGGCAGCGGCCTCGATCCTCACATCTCTGTCGCAGCAGCACTCTATCAGGTGCCGAGGGTGGCACGATCACGGCGCGTGAGTGAAGGAGAGGTCAAATCGTTGGTGAATCAACACAGCGAGGGCCGGACATTGGGGATTCTCGGAGAACCTCGTGTGAATGTTCTCAAACTGAACGTCGCGCTTGATGAAATGAAATCAACCTCGGAGGCACAATGATCATGGATCTCGTCTATCTCGGAGCCGTCGTAGTGTTCTTTGCGCTCACGTGGGGTCTCATGAAGATGTGTGAAGTTCTACAAAGGGATAACTCGGGGGGTAACTCATGAACTGGTTCTATCTTATAGCCGGCATCATATCGCTTGGATTGCTGGTCTATCTCTTTGTTGCGCTGCTTAGGCCGGAGATCTTCGAATGACATTCAACGGAATTCTTCAAATCGTCTTCTTTATAGTGGTGCTACTGGCGCTTGCGAAACCCCTCGGAGCTTTTATGGCCCGCGTCTTCCAACGCGAGCGCACGTTTCTAGATCCTATCCTGGGTCCGGTGGAGCGCTTCATGTACCGGCTCGCCAGGATCAATCCGGATGAAGAAATGGATTGGAAGGCCAACACCGTTGCCATGCTATTATGTAACATCGTCGGGCTATTCGTTGTCTACGCGCTGCAGCGCCTTCAGCAATACCTGCCATGGAACCCGCAAAGCCTTAGTGCCGTCAGTCCCGATTCTTCCTTCAATACCGCCGTCAGTTTTGCGTCCAACACCAACTGGCAGGGTTACGGCGGTGAAACGACGATGAGCTACCTCACGCAGATGCTTGGGCTTACCGTGCAGAATTTTGTATCGGCTGGAACCGGTATGGCCGTGCTCGCACTCTTTATCCGCGGGATTGCGCGTCACTCTATGAAGACCCTGGGCAATTTTTGGGTGGATATGACTCGAAGCGTCGTTTATATCCTCCTTCCTCTCTCTGTCGTCCTCGCCCTCATTCTCGTTTCGCAGGGCGTCATTCAGAATTTTTCGACGTACACATCCGTTTCAGTAGTCGAACCGACTGCAGATACCAGCGGTGCGAACGTGACGGAGCAAGTCATCGCGATGGGTCCGGCGGCCTCGCAAGTCGCGATCAAGCAGCTGGGGACGAATGGCGGAGGCTTCTTCAATGTGAATTCGGCGCATCCGTTTGAAAACCCCACACCGCTCTCGAATTTCCTCGAGATGCTCTCGATCCTTCTCATTGCCGCTGCCCTCTGCCACACGTTCGGCGTCATGGTGGGAGACACTCGTCAGGGCTGGGCATTTATCGCCGCAATGACAATTATTCTGGTCGCATTTCTCGCGCTCGCAACATGGGCTGAGCAGAGCGGAAATCCGGCGTTTACCAGAATCGGAGTCGATCAGCACGCAAGCGCGCTGCAGGCAGGCGGAAACATGGAAGGGAAGGAGGTCCGCTTCGGTATCGTGAACTCGACTATCTGGGCGACCGCGACGACTGCGGCATCGAATGGCTCGGTGAATTCGATGCACGACTCGTACATGCCTCTCGGAGGCATGGTCACGCTCGTGATGATGCAACTGGGCGAGGTGGTCTTTGGTGGCGTAGGGTCTGGATTGTACGGAATGCTGATCTTCGTCATCGTCGCTGTCTTCGTCGCCGGACTGCTTGTGGGACGTACTCCGGAATACCTGGGCCATAAGATCGAGGCATACGAAATGAAGATGGCGTCGCTCCTCATCCTGATCATGCCTCTGACTGTGTTGGGGTTGACAGCGCTCGGACTCCTGATGGATGCCGGCAAGGCCACCATCTTCAATCCGGGGGCACACGGCTTCAGCGAAGTACTCTACTTGTTCAGCTCTCAGGGGAACAACAATGGAAGTGCGTTCGCCGGAATCGGAGCCAATACCCCTTTCTATAATCTCACGGGCGGCATTGCGATGCTTATCGGCCGGTACTGGCTCGCAGTTCCCACGCTTGCCCTTGCCGGCTCACTGGTTCGGAAAAAAATGATCCCTGCATCGGAGGGGACACTTCCCACGTACGGACCTCTGTTCATTTTCTGGCTGATTGCTGTCGTCCTCATCGTCGGAGCCCTGAATTTCCTCCCGGCACTCGCGTTGGGACCAATTGTCGAACATTTCATGATGGTGCAATAACATGGTGACGCAAACGAAACATGATCAGGTGAACCTTGGAACGCAGGGGATTCAGCAGCTCAAGAAGCCGGAAGGACTGACCGGTGAGATGTACCGCCGTGCCCTGACTGATTCCTTTGTGAAACTCAATCCGCGATCGATGGCCAAAAACCCCGTGATGTTCGTCGTCGAGGTGGGAAGTGTGCTGACCACTGTCCTCTGGATCCAGGCACTGGCCGGAAGCGGGGAGGCTCCTGCCTGGTACATCGGCAGCGTCTCGCTCTGGCTATGGTTTACCGTGCTCTTTGCCAATTTCTCAGAGGCTCTCGCGGAAGGGCGTGGAAAGGCGCAGGCCGAAGCATTGCGACGTGCCCGCAAAGACACAACGGCGAAAATGCTGCACAAACCCAAGTGGGGATCTGATTTCTCTCTCGTCTCGTCTGTGTCGTTGAAACAACATGATGTGATGCTTGTTGAGGCGGGTGACATCATTGCGGCCGATGGTGAAGTGATCGAAGGGGTAGCTTCCGTGGATGAAAGCGCAATCACTGGTGAGAGTGCGCCGGTCATTCGCGAGTCGGGGGGCGACAGGAGCGCGGTCACCGGTGGGACGAAAGTCCTGTCCGACTGGCTGGTGGTGCGCGTGACGGCGGAGCCGGGCGGGGGCTTCCTCGATAGAATGATCAAAATGATCGAAGGTGCAAAGCGACAGAAAACGCCGAATGAGATTGCACTCAACATTCTCCTTGCAGCGTTCACAATCATCTTTCTGGTCGTGTGCATAACACTCCTGCCGTTCTCGATTTACAGCGTTCACGCAGTCGGTCAAGGTGTCCCTGTCTCGTTGACGGTCTTAGTCGCACTCCTGGTCTGCCTGATACCAACAACCATCGGTGGGCTCCTCTCTGCAATCGGCATCGCTGGAATGGATCGATTGATCCGTCACAACGTGATTGCCACGTCCGGCCGCGCAATCGAAGCCGCGGGTGATGTCGACGTCCTTCTCCTTGACAAGACAGGAACCGTGACGCTCGGCAATCGTATGGCAACCGAGTTTACTCCCGCACCCGGAATCACGAAGGAGCGTCTGGCTGACGCGGCGCAACTGGCGTCACTGGCGGATGAGACTCCGGAAGGGAGATCGATTGTCATCCTCGCAAAAGAGAAGTACGGCTTGCGGGGCCGGGAGGTTCACGATATTGCGGCACATTTTGTCCCGTTCACGGCCCAATCCCGCATGAGCGGCGTCGATCTTCAACCGGAAGGCAAGAACGGGCGACGTATCATCCGGAAAGGGGCGGCAGAGGCGATCAAGGCGTACATCGAAGCACAGGGAGGAGCGTTTCCTCCCGCCGTGCAACAGGCCGTACAGGAAATAAGCCGATTGGGCGCAACGCCTCTCGTCGTCGTCGAGAACACAGACGTGCTGGGGGTGATCCATTTGAAGGATATTGTCAAAGGTGGTATCAAAGAGCGATTTGCGCACCTGCGCAGAATGGGGATCAAGACGGTGATGATCACCGGAGACAACAGGCTCACCGCGACAGCAATAGCTGCCGAAGCTGGGGTTGACGATTTTCTGGCCGAAGCCACGCCGGAAGACAAGCTGAAGCTCATCCGTGACTACCAGATGGGGGGTAGGCTTGTCGCGATGACCGGCGATGGAACGAACGACGCGCCAGCCCTTGCTCAGGCCGACGTCGCTGTCGCGATGAACACCGGAACTCAGTCCGCACGCGAAGCCGCGAATATGATCGACCTCGACAGCAATCCGACCAAACTTCTTGAGATCGTTGAAATCGGCAAGCAGCTCCTGATGACGCGCGGAACACTGACGACGTTCAGTATCGCAAACGACGTTGCCAAGTACTTCGCGATCATTCCTGCGGCCTTCGCCACGACCTATCCAGCACTGAATGCACTCAATATCATGGGGCTCGCAACCCCGCAAAGCGCAATTCTCTCCGCAGTCATTTTTAATGCATTGGTCATTGTGGCCCTGATTCCTCTCGCGCTCAAGGGGGTGAAGTACCGGGCTGTCAGTGCCGTGCAACTGCTGCGTACGCATCTCCTCATTTACGGAGTCGGAGGCATTGTCGCGCCATTTCTCGGTATCAAGCTGATCGATATGGTACTGAAAGGAATCAATCTATCATGATCCCCCTTGAAATTGAAACGTACCCTCTCCGGCGGTTTAAAACGAGGGTTGCCTGGCTTGCCGTTCTGATTATTGTCCTGATCATCCTCGGGTTGCTGAGTCACAAGACAATCTCCGACAATCTACCTGTATGGAAGTCATCCCCGTATGGAAATCCAGCGAACACAGGGACCGTGAAGGCGGGGCACTGAGAGACGTTTCGGTGCCATACCAAGGCGAATGTGTTCTTGTCATGGTATTTGACAATGCTCAGATGTGATCCAATGAACCAGAGAATAGGCATATGCCTTCATCTAGAAAATCACACAGAAAGGGAATATGACAAGGTTAGTTCTTGCTTTGATCTCAATGTCGTCGCTTTGTTTCGGCCAAACCGATTCTGCAAAGACAACTTCTCCAGAACAGGTTGCCAGCGAACCGTTCGCCTGGGGAGACTTTACATGGCTCAACGGGAACGACCGCCGGCACACCCAACTGCTTGATTCCAAGTACTTCACCGGAAGGTTTCTTCTTGATGTGAACTATACGGCCTCCAATCAACACCCGATCGATCAGACTGTGGTCGGTTCGACGGCTCTTGCACGCGATAACACGTTTCAGATTTCAGTTGCCGCAATCGGAGGTGATTTCCATTATGACAACGTGCGCGCTTCTGTCCTGCTTCAGTTAGGAACTCGGGCGACAGTCGTTCCCCGAAACGATTTCAGTGTCCTTCATGGGCAGTTCGATCTCGCAAACGCATATCGCTATTTGAGCGAGTCGAACGCGGGCTATCATTTCGATGTTTGGCATGGCATTAATGTCGACGCCGGTCTTTTCAT
Organism: Ignavibacteriales bacterium; assembly: GCA_026390595.1. NCBI lineage: Bacteria > Pseudomonadati > Ignavibacteriota > Ignavibacteria > Ignavibacteriales > Ignavibacteriales bacterium. Next base: position 34,712 of record JAPLFQ010000013.1, on the reverse strand, counting down.
GTCATATGTCGGCCTGTTCTCATACTACAATGCAGAGAACTGGGCGTATCAGCCATCGTTCACCTCCGACAACACGCCCTGGTTTTTCAATGGCATTCGGGTCCAGGCGTTTCCGACGGATCGATTGAAGCTCGAATTCTGGCTTGTGAACGGCTGGCAATCATACGCGAAGTTCAACAGCGGTCCTGGAGCAGGGTGTCAGATTCTGTGGAGGCCCGCCGAGGCCCTGTCGGTTCTCTCGAACAACTACTATGGCACAGATACCCAGGATCATCCCGATCGCGTCCGATTTCATACCGATAACAGCCTGGAGATTCGCTACGTGAACAACCCGGGAGCGGGCATCAACCGCGCTGCTTTCTCTTTCACGCAAGATGCAGGATTCGAAAATGGGGGAGGCGTGAGTGGGTTCAGCGGAAACGATGGACCAAGGCAGTATTTTCTGAGCGGGATGATCTATAATCGTATCTGGTTTGCGAACGACCACATGGGCTGGACGATCGGAGGAGGGTACATCAACAACCCGGGACGCTATCTTGTGCTCTACCCGACCGGGGACGCAAATCCGATACCGGCCATCAATTCAGGACTGACCGGAACGCATCCATTCACAGCCAATCCAGGCGATCAATTCCATGGATGGGACTGCTCGACCACGCTCGATTGGATGCCAAATGACTTCTTGACCTTCCGCATCGAGCTCGTCCACCGGGAAGCAGACGTACCGTACTTTGCCGGACCTGGGGGTGTGACTTCGCCAGACGGTTACTCCAATACTTCTTTGCCGGCGAACTGGGCGCCCGATCTCGTCAGATCGGAAACCCGTTTCATTGGGGCACTCCTTGTTCGGTTCTAGTCCGGTCTTTCACTCCATTCATGAATGAAATTGCGGCTTCGCTCGCTTATTTCATGGGGCGATTTTCCATCTCTTCTTCCTTATATTAGCACCGTATGGCAACCCGCGACGAAACACGACTCGATCCAGAACAACTCCTCCGTTCGCTCAAACGCGCTGAAGAGAAGGAGGGGCGGGGGAAGCTGAAGATCTTCTTCGGTATGTGCGCCGGCGTCGGAAAGACGTATGAGATGCTCCAGGCCGGCCAGGAAGCGGAGAAGAAAGGGACCGATATTGTCATCGGCTATGTGGAAACTCACGGCCGAGCGGAAACGGAGGCGCTTGTAAGCGGTCTCACCATCATACCGCGAAAAAAAATCGACTACCGTGGCGTCTCGCTCGAAGAAATGGATCTCGACGCGATCCTTGAAGTCAAACCGCGTCTGGTTCTCGTCGACGAGTTCGCTCACACAAACGCCCCCGGAAGCAGACATACCAAGCGTTACCTCGATGTCATGGAGTTGCTCGACAACGGGATCGATGTCTATTCGACTCTCAACGTCCAGCATCTCGAAAGCCGTGCGGACACAGTAGCGCAGATCACCGGTGCTATCGTTCGGGAGACTGTCCCTGATTCCGTATTCGAGCGGGCAGACGAGGTCGAGGTCATCGACCTGCCGCCCGATGAGCTTCTGAAGAGACTCGCAGAGGGAAAGGTCTACGCGACAGAGCGATCGCAGCGCGCGATCCAGAACTTCTTCCGTGTCGGAAACCTGACTGCCTTGCGGGAAATGGTGCTCCGATTGGGCGCTGAGCGGGTCGATCGGCAGTTGCGGGACTACATGCAGACGGAGCATATACGGGGGCCCTGGAAGTCGGGCCACCGGCTGATTTTGGGACTCACTGCGAGCCAGCAGGCAGTGCAACTGATCCGCTGGACCCGTCGCATTGCCTCCACGATGCAGGCGAATTGGATAGCAGTGTTTGTCGAGCGATCAAGACCTCTCAATGAAGCCGAAAAGGATCAGCTCGCTAAGAACCTCGCCCTCGCGCGTGAGCTTGGAGCGGAGATTATTACGACCGCTGACGAAGATGTGGGGGTAGCGCTGCTTCGAGTCGCCCGCGAGCAGAATGCGACCCAAATCATCGTCGGGAGGGGCGGGAAGAGGTGGTTCTGGCAGAAAAGCCTCGTCGACCAATTGCTCGACCTGGATAAGGACATAGACGTCTATGTGACATCGGGGGAGGAGCCTTCTGAAAGAAGTGCCACGTGGCGGTTTGTCGTCCCGGAAATACACTCAGGATTCACGCAGTACGCTGCGGCCGCAGCGATTATTCTCTTTGTTTCGTCCGTGTGTTACCCCTTCTGCGATTTCCTGGGCTACCAAACCGTCTCGCTCATACTTCTTCTGATCGTAGTGCTGCTTCCTCTACGGCTTGGTGTTGGTCCCGTCATCCTCGCTGCATTGCTCAGTGTGCTTACGTGGGACTACTTCTTCATTCCTCCACGATTCACATTTGCAATTGCGACGAAGCAGGATTTGCTCATGGTGTTTACATATTTCGCCATCGCCGCAGTGACCGGGGTTCTGACCGTGAGAGTGCGCGCGCGGGAAAAGGCCGTTCGCTCCCGTGAAGAACGGGCGGTTGCCCTCTATGCTCTGACAAATGACCTCTCCTTTGCGAAAAACCAGGATGATGTTGTTCGGGCTGCTGTGACAAACTTCAAGAAGTTTTTCAACGCGGACCTCGCTGTGTTTGTCAGCGATCTCGATGGTGACCTTGTTAATAAAGCGCACCCGGCAAGCACGTACCTGCCAGGGGAAAAGGAGCTCAGTGTGCCCGCATGGGTCCACTGGAACGAAAAGAGGGCGGGGAGATTTACTGAAACGCTTCCGTTCGCCGAGGCGACCTACTACCCGCTTTCAAGTCCCCGCTATCCGCTCGGCGTTATTGGTGTCAAGACGGGAGCAGGGGACCGCCTTTCCATAGACCAGGAGGCACTGCTGGAGAACTTTCTCAGCCAGGTCTCTTCTGTTCTTGAGCGCGAGTTTCTCAATGAAATGACAAAGCAATCCATTGCATTCGTTGAGTCCGAGCGCTTGTATACAACATTGTTCAATTCGATTTCCCACGAGATGCGGACGCCTATCACGGCTCTCGTAGGAGCTTCGGAAAGCCTCCTGAACGACAAAGTCGGGGGGCAGCCTGACGTGCGACGAGAACTCGCCCAGGAAATTCAGTCCGCCTCGGAACGTCTCGACAACATCGTGCAAAACCTCCTGGCCATGACGCGCTTGGAGTCAGGGCTCATTCAACCCCGGCGGGATTGGACAGATCTCCGTGACGTTGTGCACTCATGCCAGGCAAAGTTAAAGAAAGAACTCGCGGGTCACCACGTGTCGATCAACATACCTCCGTCACTTCCTTTGGTCAAACTTGACTTCGCCCTCTTCGAACAGGTGCTTGTCAATCTCATGAGGAATGCTGCGCTGCACACTCAGTCCGGTTCGTCCATTGCAGTGACTGCGCAGGCTGAGGGAAAAGAATGTATCATGACGATTGCAGACAACGGCCCGGGTTTTCCGCCGGATTCACTCAAGAACATCTTCGAGAAGTTTTACCGCGTACCAGGATCAAAGACCGGAGGAATCGGACTTGGTCTATCGATTGCTCAGGGGTTCGTTCTGGCGCACGGAGGGACAATCACTGTAGAAAACCTCGCCGAACGCGGAGCGAAATTCTCCATCCGCCTGCCCCTGGAAGCCGGCGTGCAACCGAATGCGGAGTACCCGGATGAGTGACAAACCTGTCGTGCTCGTCATCGATGATGAAATACAGATCCGCCGCCTGCTCGAGCTCACGCTGAAATCGAACGGCTACAAGGTGCTGCTTGCTGACACGGCACAAGAGGGCGTTCGTCAAGCGGAGATGGATCGTCCGGAACTGACGATTCTGGACCTTGGCCTTCCCGACATGGATGGCCTGAATGTGCTAAAGAAAATACGACAGTGGTCGTCGATGCCCGTGCTCATTCTGTCGGTGCGAGACTCCGAGTCTGACATTGTCGCGTGTCTCGATGCCGGAGCAGATGACTATCTGGTAAAGCCGTTTCGGACAGGCGAGCTGCTTGCTCGAGTCCGCACGGCTCTGCGTCATCGCCCGGGTCAGCCTATCGGAGACCTGTTCGAATGTCACGGTTTGTCAGTCGACCTGGCTGCACGTACGGTGAAGAAGTTTGGAATCATAGTTAAATTGACGGCAACGGAGTATTCGCTGTTGGCCCTCCTTATCCGCCACGCCGGAAAAGTGCTCACACATAGATTCATTCTTCAAGAGATATGGGGCCCGGCACACGCTGATGAAACGCAGTATACCAGGGTCTACGTAGGGCAGCTCCGTAAAAAAATCGAAAATGACCCGACGAATCCCAACATCATTCTTACGGAGTCCGGCATCGGTTATCGGCTAGGGGTGGATGAATAGTCCGCACGCCGGTCCATTGTTTGGCTGCGAGGGGGATTAAGAGGGCGCCGAAGAACTCGCTCGCGCTGCCTCATTCACGGAAGAAAACCAAAAGAAATGCGTTTCTCCTGCAAAGCAGTTTGGATTCTGTCCGAAGGATAGCACCGCGGTGGGGACAGAGGTATTGGATGAAGCCGACAAATTATGCAAGGAGATCGCGTCGAAATACCGCCGATCGATCTTTTTTGCCGGGAAGTTGGTCTGCCAACGAGAGCGGTGGTATCAGCGATTCCTGTACGATGAGACTGCAAATGAATTCCAGCGACGACTTCAGTTCTTTGGTACCAATACAATGGTACTCCCTGTCCGCGTCTATGCCCAAACATAGTCTATCCCTGCATCAGGGGCTGGGATGTTTACCCAGTTTTTGAGGCTCGATGAGTTCTTGCTGAAAACAGGAACGCCCAAGCTCATTACTTGGGCGTCGCTGTATTGAGGATCTGCCGCTTGTCCTCACGTCTTCTCTTCTTCGCGAGTCTCTTCAACTGATCCAACTGGCCAGCAATGAGCGCCTCCTTTTTCGCACGACTCCAATGTTTCACCTGATGTTCGTGTCGAAAGGCTTCCTTGTATGATGGGAATTCTTCTGAGTAGACCAGGACGATTGGAGGATCGATCTTGGTCGTGCGACAGGCCCGGCCTGCAAAATGATCTTTGAGTCTCTTCTCGAGAGAACGGGTGGAACCACAATAGAGGTGTGTGGATTGGAGGCGGAGGATGTAGAACCAGGATTGCATGATTTCTTGGGCCCTTCGACCCTTCGATGAACTCAGGGTCGAACCCTGAGGGCCACGAAGTGGCATCGAAGGGTTCGATTCACTCGATCAGGGCTACGAAGTAGCGGTGAGCGAACCCCATGGATTTCGGTCCCTCGACTCCGCCTCGTTTCGTCCCGCCAAACGATGGCGTGACTCACTCGGCGTCGCTCGGGACTCTTCGACTCGCTCTCCTTCCGCAAGAGGGGCAAAGCCCTGAGCGAGCCCCGTTGCGAAATAAGAACGCCCCATTGCCGAAGCAACGGGGCGAGTCGAAGGGCTCCGCGAGTAGGACTCGAACCTACAACCCTGCGGTTACGGTACTCTCCAGATCTTTCGATCTGGCCCGGACTATCTCATCGTCCTCTCACGAATTCTGAGGTGGGACGTCGGGCGCTGTCGAGGCTTATTGGCGAGATTCCTCATCCTCTAGTCTCTGCACGTTCCCCGCTACTGATTGCTTTTCTCTTTGCGGGGCTTCGCTCAGGATTACCATCTCTCGATTGTCGAAAGGAAGGCTTCCCTGAATTCACCCAATTTTTCAATCCCGATTACTCGGGAAAGCTGCTAATCCTGCATGAAGCTCTCGGTGACAATTTGCACAAACGAGGATGCATTTGTCGAGCTCTTGTTTCACTCTCTCCCAACTTCGAGTGTAACCTTTAGATGAAACACCGAAGTCTTTCGATTCTCCATCACGGTGGTGAAACTCAAGCGCCTCCTTGCATCGAGCGTAGCCACAAAGCTGACACACGCCGCCTTTGTAGTCTATCGCTTTTTGACGAACTCTCTTTCTGCGGTTTGTGACCGCCGCAATAAGGTAAGTCCGTCTTTCTGCGTATGTGCGCTTCTCCTTGTCGCTTCACGCGTACCTCACAGCCGCATGCTCTACCATTGAGCTATCGCGGAATTTGAAAGAACAAGATGCCACTTGGCTGGTGGCACCTGAAAGAACAACCCGGAATGGCACGTCCGGGTTCATCAAATATATCAAGCTTTTGACGGAAAGTCAAGAAATTGCGCAACTTTCCGCCTGTTTTTCAGCTCTTCTGCAAGAACGCGTAATACACGATATGACGTATTGACCCCCACTCTGAAGTGTGCTATCATTTCTGATATTATTCCATCACTCTCGGTTTTATCTTCAATTCCCTTTCTCCATGGCAATCCCGGAATTGCACTGGCCGAGCGCGGGGGTTTCATTTCTTTTTGATTCTACCAACAATTGAGGACGGTGGATGACACATACCGACGGTGAAGTTTTCAATCAGCGCCGGGCGCGCGTGCGACGCTTCGTCCTGGTGATTGTCTTGGCCATTCTCTTCGGTTCCGCCATCCGACTGGCATTGTGGTTCGGATTCTCTGTGGCAGTTCCCGGGACCGCCATGCAGTTGGATATCCGCGAAGTGCTCCTTATCCTCGGTGCGTGCCTGACCGGACCGTGGGGGGGTGCCCTGATTGGGTTGTTCTCAGGGATGGAAGCTCATATCCGCTGGCTTCCGACCGTCGTGCACGTGATACTCGGCAGTTGGGCGGGGTGGTTCTACTATCGATTCGTTTACCGCCGCCGCACGATGCGCGGAGTGATTTCTTCGTGGTTTGGCCTCGTCGGTACCTACTACTTCCTCGTCTATACTTCTGTCCTTCTTGCGGTGATGGTGGTGTTCCCGTCGTTGATGGTCGACACGGCATCGTCACTGAGTGCACACGAACGGGTCTTCAACGTGCTTCAAGCCCTTGTCTATGAGTCTGTTTTCACCTTTATCGTGAGCATAGCCATCTTTTTCATGCTGCCGGAGAGGTATCGCGTGCCGGTATGGCGCCGACCGTTCCGCGACAATCCGGAAGCAAGGCAGAATCAAGGGGTGAGAGACGAAAAGTTTCTCCGAAAATCCAAAGGGCATCTCAGCGTACGGTTGATGGCGTGGTTCTTCCTCCTCGCGCTTGTTCCTATGGTTGTCGCCAGCCTGTTTGTGAGAGACAGTGTGTCGACGGCGCTTCTGGGAGCGGAAGGGGGCAAACAGCGTGAAATAGCGCGCATCATAGCGAGTGAAGTCCATCGATATGGATTTCGGCAATCTCATCAGGAACTCTTTCATCGCAAATCCTCCAGTCAAACGCTTTTTGTTATCGACAGCATTGGAACCTACCGGGACCATATAGACTCGAGCAAAATCGGGAGGAACGTTGCCGAAGATTTCACTGCGACGCAGGTCGAAAAAATGCTGAATGGAAAGACCGGCATGGGTATCGATGCACAGGGCCAGTTTGCTTTCGGCTATGTTCCCATTCAAGGCACCCGCGACCGCGTGATCGCAGTGCAGGGGCGGAAGATGGTCGATCACGCGTTGATAGATCTGCAGGAGGGGATCTATGCAAGACTCGGTGTCAGCATTCTCTTCATCTGCGCGGTTGCCGGACTTGTTATCTGGATACTCGTGGGGCGACCCATGAGCAAGCTCACCCATGCGGCCCGACAGGTGGGAAAAGGGGATTTCAGCGCTACCGTCGATACTGCAGAACTGGAAGATGAGGTCTCGCTGCTGGGAGAAACTTTCAATGAGATGACCGATAACCTCAGGGGTCTGCATCGTGAGATGGAGGCGGAGATCGCCCATCGGAGAACGGCAGAAGACATTCTGCGTGAACGCGAAAAACAATTCCGTCTCCTTGCCGAACACTCAACAGACATGATTTCCCGCCACGATCTCGAAGGGCGCTATCTGTATGTGTCACCTTCGTCCCGCACACTGCTCGGGTGGGAACCCGAGGAAGTCGTTGGCCGGTCTGCCTACGATTTTGTTCACCCCGATGACAAACAGATTGTGGAAGACCACCACAGACGCCAACTCGAGACGAAGGCATCCTCGCCGTTTCTGTTTCGTGTGGTAAGGAAGGACGGTTCGTGGATCTGGTTCGAATCGTCGAGTCAGCTCGTGGCGGATGGCGGGATGGGCGAGGCGATGGAGATCCATGTCGCCTCCCGGGATGTCACGCAGCGGTACCTGGCGGAAATCGCCCTGCGGGAGAGCGAGCAGCGGCTGAGGACGGTCGTTGCCCACATGCCTGTAGTCCTTTTCTCAGTCAACCAGCAGGGCATGTTCACGCTGTCAGAAGGAAGAGGATTGAGTGCACTGGGATTGAAGCCGGGGGAAGTGGTTGGAAAGTCCGTGTATGATGTATACAGAGAATTTCCGGAAGCCCTTGACCAGATTCGTCGGGCGTTGGCGGGTGAAGCAGTAGCTGGCGTGGTTTCGATCGGGCCCATTGTGTTCGAAACGCACTACACGCATCTTCATAACAGTTCTGGTGAAATCGTGGGTGCCATCGGTGTTGCGATGGATGTCACAGCGCGCAGGCGGGCTGAAGAGGCCCTGCAGGAATCGGAAAAGATGTACAAATCGCTCATCGAACAATCTTCCGATCCGGTCTATATGTTGCAGAACGACCGCCTGATGTTCGTAAACCGGGCATGGGAAGAGCTCTTCGGATATTCGAGTGCGGAGGCGCTGAGCGAAGGTTTTAGCCTGCTTTCGATCGTTGCGCCCGAGAGCAGAATTGTGGTCGAGGAACGACTCCGTCGGTATCATAGCGGGGAAACCGCACCCTCGCGATACGAATTGCGCGGCATGCGGCGTGACGGCTCGTATGTTGACCTCGATGTCTCAGTTGCCTACCTCGAGTGGAAGGGGAGACCCGCTATCCAGGGAATGTACCGGGACATTACAGAGAGAAAGAGGGCGGAAGAGGCGATCAGACATTCGCAGAAGACGGAGAGCCTGGGCGTGCTGGCCGGCGGCATCGCGCACGATTTCAACAACCTCCTGCAGGCGATGCTCGGCCAGACGTCGTTAGCGATGAGCCGGATTCCCAAAGACAGTCCCGCTTTTGGCAATGTCTCAAAAGCCGAACACGCGGCTCACCGCGCTGCGGAGCTGACGCGGCAGTTGCTCGCGTACTCGGGCAAAGGAAAGTTCGATGTCCGCCCGCTCGATTTGAATGTGCTGCTCAAGGAGAACCTCAGGTTCCTGGAACTGGCAATTCCCAAGGGTCTGACGCTGCACGAGGATCTTGCAATGGACCTGCCATTGATCGATGCGGATGCGGGACAACTGCAACAGGTTGTGATGAACCTGATCATCAATGCGTCGGAAGCGGTGGGAGACCGGTCGGGGAAGATATTTCTGCGCACGTCGGTGGAAACAATAATTCCGAGGGCCGTCGATCAGTGGACCCGCGCCACGGGCGCGTTGACGCCGGGAGAGTTCGTTCTTCTGGAAGTGTCGGACGATGGTGTCGGGATGGCAGCGGAGACGCTGCGAAAGATCTTCGACCCGTTCTTTACCACGAAAGTGACGGGCCGCGGCCTGGGTCTGTCAGCTGTGATCGGCATCGTGAAAGGGCACCACGGCGGCCTCCGCGTCGAAAGCGAAGCCGGCCGGGGGACCTCATTCAAGATCATTTTTCCGGTCAGCGCCGATCAACGTCCGGTGCCGGTTTCCGGCAGCGAGCGGGCGGCGCTTCAGCGCTACAAAGGTTGCGTACTCCTCATCGACGACGAAGAGCCGGTCCGCGATGTTGTCAAGGACATGCTGGAAGATGCCGGCATCAAAACACTTCTGGCAGCGAACGGCGAAGAGGGGCTGCGATCGTACGAGTCTCAACCCGGCGAAATAGACCTCGTCCTGCTCGATCTGTCGATGCCAGGTATCGGCGGGAAGCAAACGTTCCGGCTGCTCAAAGGTGTGAATCCCGATGTGAAGGTGATCCTCTCTTCAGGCTACAGCGAAACGGAGGTGTCGGATGACCTTCGCGAGCTCGGACTGACAGGCTTTATCCAGAAACCGTACCGGTATGACAAGCTGAGGGAACTTATCCGCGATTTCCTTCCACAGAAAGAGTAAGTTTACATTTCCAATCCCTTCATATTGCACGAGGGGAAGGCGGACCCGGGATTCATTCCGGATGATCCTCCTTCCCCTGTCCTGTCTCGTTGACATTCCTCGCATTTCAGACTATATTGCTTCAAAATTGGATCAATTTTCTCTTTCGAATGGGAGCATCTATGATGAAGGGTGGCATGCCGAACATGCAGGGGATGATGAAGCAGCTGCAGAAAATGCAGGACAAAATGGCCCAGGTCCAGGCTGAGCTTGAGCTCAAGACCGTGGTTGCAGAAGCCGGGGGAGGAATGGTGAAAGTCACCGCCAACGGCAAACAGCAGATCATCAAGATCGAAATCGAAAAAGAGGTCGTCAACCCCGAAGAGAAGGAAATGCTCGAAGATCTCGTCGTCGCCGCCACCAACAAGGCGCTCGAGAGCGCGGGGGCGATGGCCCAGCAGGAGATGCAAAAAGTGACCGGTGGCATGATGCCGAATATTCCCGGGCTCAACATCCCTGGCTTCTAGATAAAGATTAGAATCAAACCGCCAAGAACGCCAAGAAATAACTGAAGAATTCCGAGTTCATGCAGACTCCAGCGCTTTGCGCTCTTAGCGGCCTTAGCGGTTCGTCTTCCACACTGCGCGATTGAACAACAAGGAATCAAAGGCTTGATATTCACTGCTGAATCAGTAGAACAGCTCGCCGAGCAATTTTCCCAGCTCCCCGGCATAGGCCGGAAGACAGCGCACCGGCTCGCCCTCTATATTGTGAAGATGCAGAGGGAAGAAGTCGTCACGCTCGCCCGCGCCCTTGTCAATGTGAAGGACAAGGTGAAATACTGCACGATCTGTTCCAACATCACGGAAGCCGACCCGTGCCCGATCTGTTCCAACACGAAACGCGATCGGACGCTCGTATGTGTCGTCGAAGAACCGACAGATGTCCTGGCGCTTGAGCGAACAAACGAGTTCAGAGGCCTCTATCATGTTCTGGGGGGAGCGCTCTCTCCGCTTGATGGAATTGGCCCGGAAGACCTCAGGATCAGGGAACTCCTCCACCGGGTGAGCGACGCGGGCGTCGAAGAGATTATTCTGGCCTTGAACCCGAATGTTGAGGGGGAAGCGACAACGCTCTACCTCTCGAAACTGCTCAAGCCTCTGGGGATGAAGATAACCCGCATTGCGCGCGGCCTGCCGATCGGGACGGACCTCGAGTTTGCCGATGAGGCGACGCTGAGCCGGGCGCTGGAAGGGCGGGTCGCTGTTTGAAGCGGAACCCCTCGCACATCAGGACACGAACGTGAATGTGCAGACCCGATTGCCGATGCTCGGCCTGTGGATTGCAGCGACGTTCTTCAGCTGCAACATCTTTGAGACGAGGCCGCCTGAACCGCCAACGCAGTCGAGCTCCAGTTACACACCTGCAACGGAGCCATCGCTCGTGTTCTCGAACATGTCGAATGCGTTCCGTGATCTGAATTCTCTCAACTATCTCAAGTCGTTTGCCGATTCGTCGGCTGCTGGACGGGGCTTCAGTTTCGAGCCGACACCACAGGCGAAAGTCAAATATGGCGGCGCATTTCTCTTCTGGAACAGGCAATCCGAGCAGCAGTATTTCGAAAACCTCCGCTCGAAAATACCCAGCGGATCGGCTGCATCGCTCGTGTTTCAGACGCTGACTGTGCAGAGCATTCAATCGGATTCCGCCCAGTACGAGGCGACATACACGCTCACCGCTTCGCACTCCGTGGCGAGCGTCCCGAAGCAGGCGACAGGGAAGGCGCAGTTCCTCCTGCTCGCCGACCGGTCAAGAAACTGGGTCATCTGGCGATGGATCGATGTGCCGACCGGAACAAGCAGCTTCACGTGGAGCGATCTAAAAGGCGAGTTTGGGCAATAGAATGCAGAATCCAGAAAACAGAATCCAGAAGACAGAATCAAAGATTCTGACTCCTGACTTCTGTATTCCTAACCTCGATCAGCGGATGTTCAGGGTCTCATGAGATTGGTAGCCAGTATTCTGATTCTGTTCCTGTTCACCTCCTGCAATCCTTTCGCGCCGGGGTTGGACGAAAATCTGCAGGAGGGGAGTTCCATCCTGGGCGACCCGGCGACGATCGACGGAGTGTTTCAGAACATGAAGTATGCGTACACGTTTCGTGACACGACGATCTACGGCCAGCTGCTGAGTTCCGAGTTTTCATTCGTCTTCACGGACTACGACCGCGGCGTCGAAATGACGTGGGGAAGAGATGAAGAAATGCAGACGACGCGCGGACTGTTCATGAACGTGCAGCGGCTCGATCTCGTGTGGAACAACATCATCGCGGTCTCCAGCGATTCCATGAACCTGCACGCAAGCGTGAGCCGCAATTTCAATCTCACGGTCACATTTAATCCTGGCGACAACCCCCGCATCGATGGGTATGCCACGCTCGCATTGGCCCGTTCCAATCCGACGAAGCCGTGGCAAATCGTTCGCTGGCGGGATGAATCAAATTTCTAACCGAACACGACCATGGTGAAAGTCGCATATCAGGGCGAACCCGGCGCATTCAGCGAAGAAGCCGCGCGCAGTTTCTTCGGTCCCCGGGCGAAGCTGCTTCCCAAGCAGAGCTTCAAAGATGTCTTCGAATTCGCTTCGGCACACCCGTCAGGGTTCGGCGTCGTTCCGATCGAGAATTCGGTCTTTGGCAGCGTCCACCAGAACTACGATCTTCTCCTGCGCCACAAGCTGCACATTATCGGCGAGCTCAAACTCCGGATTCAGCTCCACATGATGGTCCTGCCGGGAGTGAAGGCGAAGGATATCCGTTCTGTGTACTCTCATTCGCAGGCGCTCGGGCAGTGTGAAGAGTATCTCCGCTCCCTGAAGGCCGTCAGCGTCGTTGCCTACTACGATACCGCCGGATCCGCCAAGATGATTCGCGATGAAGGGAGAAGGGACGCGGCTGCGCTTGCGAGTGCCCGCGCGGCCCGCACGTACGGTTTGTCGATTCTCAAACGGAACGTCGAAAGCAACCATCACAACTTTACCCGGTTTATTGTCCTTTCCGCCGCGAAGGGCCCCGCGAAGAGCGAAGAGAAGACATCCCTCGTGTTCGCGGTGAAGGACGCACCGGGGGCTCTGTTCAAAGCGCTTGCGGTGTTCGCGCTCAGAGAGATCAACATGCTCAAGATCGAATCGCGCCCGCACGTGGGGAAACCATGGGAGTATCTCTTCTATCTCGATATCGAAGGCTCTCCCGCAGAGGCGAGGGTGCGTCAGGCGCTGAAGAACCTCGATGAACTCACGACATTCGTGAGGGTGCTCGGAGCCTATCCATTCGGATCAACCATCAAGAGTTGACCATGCAGCTGAGCTACATATTTCGTGAAGGATTTTCGGGATTCCGTCGGGCGAAGCTCTCCACGTTCGCGGCCATTATGACAATCTGCGCCTCGCTCCTCCTGCTCGGGTCGTTCGCCATTCTTGTCCTCAACGCCAACACTGTCGTCGAATCGCTGCGGGAGAAGGTGGAGATGGAGGCGTTCCTCGCTGACTACATCTCGCCGGTCGAGACATCGATCGTGCGTGACAGCATCGCCCTGATCCCGGGCGTCCGTGAGGTGAGATACGTTTCCAAGGAGGATGCGGCCAAAATCTTCAAAGAGGAGTTTGGAGAAGATGTTCATAAAGTCCTCGATTTCAATCCGCTTCCGGCGTCTGTAAAGATCTTCTTGAAAGATGGCTATCGGACTGCGAAAGGGGCTGAAGAAGTCTATGAGGCTGCGAAGAAGATCAGGGGAGTGGAAGACGTCATTTACCGCAAGTCACTCATGGAGATGCTCGACCGCCGGGCCACCACGTTTCTCTGGATCGTGTTTGGGATGGGCCTCTTTATAACGATATCGTCTGTCTTTCTTGTGGCCAATACGATCCGACTCGCCATTTATGCGAAACGCAAGATCATTCAAACGATGAAACTCATCGGCGCGACGAAATCGTTCGTCCGCGGGCCGTTTATTCTCGAGGGGCTGGTGCAGGGCTTTGTCGGCGGCGCACTTGCGGCGGCCATCCTTTTTCTCGTTTTTGAATACTTCGCGCGGTGGATCTCCGCCGAACTGGCGGATTTCGTGCGCGTGAAACCGCTGTATTACGGCATCGTCGTCGTAGTCGGCTGCATTCTTGGATTTGTCGGAAGCGCCATTTCGATACGCCGCTTTATCACCGAAAGCGTCGTACACGAAAAGAATTGAGAATTGCTTTTTCAGGGATTCTTTTCTACACTCTCCACACGCTGATCGAGCACATCAAGGTCCAGCAGAACCCACTCTTTGACACCACCTGCCCGGTTTGGCCGACCGCGGGTACCTTCGGTACATACGCGGCACAAACCTGGGAGTGACTTCATCCGAATGATCACATTAGCGAAGATCTATATTCGATTTATCACATTACCGAAGCTCAATATTCGATTTATCACATTACCGAAGCTCAATATTCGATTTATCACATTATCGAAGATCTATGAATAAATTCACTGCCTTGTACCGGTCTTCTGTTGGCAAGAAGATCATCATGAGCCTGAGCGGGCTCTTCCTCTGCACCTTCCTTGTCGTCCACCTCGTGATCAACCTGTTCATCTTCAAGCATGACGGTGGAGAGACATATAATCGCTACTCGGAGTTCATGTCCACGAACCCGTTCATTCGAGTGATCGAGATCGTGCTGTTCGCCGGTCTGATTGCTCACGTGATCAGCGGCGTCGTGGTGTGGCTGAAGAACCGCGCGTCCCGTCCGGTTGGATATGAGATGTACCAGCTGAAGGACAATACGACGTTTACCTCCAGGACCCCGATGCTGACTGCGAGTGCCAGCCTCGTGGGTTTCTTCCTCGTCGTGCACCTGAAGACCTTCTGGGTGCCAAACCGGTTCTGGGCTGCTGCGCCGCAATCGAACTACGATCTCGTGGCCGCCGCGTTCGCCGATCCGGTCTATGGCCTGTTCTATCTTGTCGCGCTGGTTTTTCTCGCCTTCCATCTCAGGCACGGATTCCAGTCGGGATTTCAGACCCTGGGCCTGAGCGACAAGCGCTACAAGTGGCTCATTGACAGCGTGGCGGTGATATTCTGGCTGTTCATTCCGCTCGCATTTGCCGCTATGCCGGCATATTTCCTCTGGTTCAAGTAAACGCGTCGATGCCGTGTCGCCCGAATGTTGACCATCGCAATGGGAGCTACAACCAATGAAGCTTGACTCAAAGATACCATCTGGTCCGATAGAGAAGCAATGGGACAATCACCGCTTCGCAATGAAGCTGGTCAATCCTTCCAACAGGCGCAAGTATTCGGTCATCGTGGTTGGAACGGGTCTGGCCGGTGCTTCGGCTGCTGCGAGCCTGGGTGAACTTGGATACAACGTCCTCTCCTTTTCCTATCACGAATCGCCCCGCCGGGCTCACAGCATCGCTGCCCAGGGGGGAATCAATGCTCCGAAGAATTACGCGAACGACGGTGACAGCATCTGGCGTCTGTTCTATGATACCGTCAAAGGCGGTGACTACCGCGCGCGTGAAGCGAACGTCTACCGCCTCGCGCAGGTCAGCGGCAGCATCATCGATCAGTGTGTTGGGCAGGGTGTCCCGTTTGCCCGCGACTACTCGGGCTACCTCGACAACCGGTCGTTCGGAGGCGCACAGGTTTCCCGTACGTTCTATGCACGGGGTCAGACGGGCCAGCAGCTTCTGCTCGGCGCGTATTCTGCGATGAGCCGGCAGGTCAAGGCCGGGACGGTGAAGTTCTTCCCGCGTCGCGAGATGCTCGATCTTGTTCTGGTCGACGGACAGGCGCGCGGCATTGTGGTCCGCGACCTTGTGACGGGAAAACTCGAAACCTATGCCGCCAACGCGGTGGTACTTGCAACCGGCGGATATGGAAACACCTTTTATCTTTCCACGATGGCGAAAGCCAGCAACGCGACCGCGATCTGGCGCGCACACAAGAAGGGCGCTGCGTTCGCAAATCCATGCTTCACGCAAATCCATCCGACGTGCATCCCGCAGAGCGGCGATTACCAGTCGAAGCTCACGCTGATGAGCGAGAGCCTTCGCAACGACGGACGCATCTGGGTGCCGAAGGCGAAGGGCGACACGCGCAAGCCGCAGGATATTCCGGAAGAAGAACGCGACTACTATCTCGAGCGGATGTATCCGTCGTTTGGAAATCTCGTGCCACGCGACGTGGCGTCCCGCCGGGCAAAAGAAATGTGCGACAAGGGATTTGGCGTCGGCCCGACCAAGCTTGCAGTGTATCTTGATTTTGCCGAATCCATCAATCGACTTGGAAAGCACGTGATTGAAGAGCGGTACGGGAACCTGTTCGACATGTATCATGAGATCACGGCGGAAAATCCGTACCAGGCTCCCATGCGGATCTATCCCGCGGTGCACTACACGATGGGCGGGCTGTGGGTGGACTATAACCTGATGAGCTCGATCCCCGGTTTGTTCGTGCTCGGCGAGGCGAACTTCTCCGATCACGGCGCGAACCGTCTCGGAGCGAGCGCGCTGATGCAGGGGCTTGCAGACGGGTATTTCATCATCCCGTACACGATGGGGGACTATCTGGCCTCCACGAAATTCAAACCGGTGAAAACAGATGACGACGCGTTCAAGAAGACGCAGGCGGATGTCGATGAATTGATCAGGAAGCTGATGTCGATCAATGGCAAGAAGACCGTGGAAGAGTTTCACCGTGAATTGGGGAAGATCATGTGGGACAACGTGGGCATGGGAAGAAACAAGACCAGCCTTCAGAAGGCTCTCAAGGAGATCCCTGCGGTGCGCGAAGAGTTCTGGAAGAACGTGAAAGTCGTTGGAGCATCGGACGATCTGAACGCAGAACTGGAACGGGCCGGAAGAGTAGCCGATTTCCTTGAACTTGGCGAGCTGCTTGCCTACGATGCGCTGCATCGCGAGGAATCATGCGGCGGTCATTTCCGTGAGGAACACCAGACGGTAGAAGGGGAAGCCCAGCGGAACGACAAGAAATTCTCTTATGTAGCAGCGTGGGAGTTTACGGGCGTTGGCAAGAAGCCGATCCTGAATAAAGAGCAACTGACGTTCGAGTACGTGAAACCGTCACAAAGGAGCTACAAGTAATGGATTTCAAACTGAAGATTTGGCGCCAGAAGAATCGGGACGACCGGGGCAGGTTTGTTGAGTACGAAGTCAAGAACGTGTTTCCCGACGCGTCTTTCCTGGAGGTGCTCGACATCCTCAACATCGACCTGGTGAAGAAGGGGGAAGAGCCGGTTGCATTCGACCACGATTGCCGGGAAGGCATTTGTGGGAGTTGCGGCCTCGTGATCAACGGGCGTTCCCACGGTCCGGGCCGGGGCATCGCGACCTGTGAGTTGCGGATGCGCGGGTTCAAGGACGGGGAGACGATTGTCGCCGAGCCATGGCGCTCCAAGTCGTTCCCGATCCTCAAGGACCTGATTGTCGACCGCACGTCGCTCGACAGGATTATCCAGGCCGGCGGGTATATTTCATCCAAGACGGGGGCTGTGCCCGAGGCAAACTCGATACAGATTCCGAGACCTGATGCCGAAGAGGCGATGGATGCGGCGGCATGCATCGGTTGCGGCGCGTGTGTGGCGGCCTGTCCGAATTCCTCTGCGATGCTCTTCGTTGCGGCGAAGGTCTCTCACCTGGCATTGTTGCCGCAAGGGAAGGTCGAACGCAAGGAGCGCGTCCTCAAGATGATTGAGCAGATGGACAAGGAAGGTTTCGGAAACTGTTCAAACAACTATGCATGCGAAGCGGAGTGTCCGAAGAAGATTTCGGTCACGCACATCGCCCGTTTGAACAGAGAGTTTCTGCTTGCAGAACTTACCTGAGACTGTTCTCATCAGAGAAAGCAAAAGGGCGACCATCGGTCGCCTTTTTTTTGTTGCGATGCGGTCTTTTTTCTTGCCTTGGACTATTGTGCTATTACGTGAAACAACCCCTGATGACAGCAGTGGAGACTTGTATTTCCTGCCGCTCTTGTTTCGTTGTTCCAAAACCCCGCCAAGAGCTTCCTATGTCGTGAGGACCATGGTTCGTGTTGGATGGAAACTGGCCAAAATTGAGAGTTAAGAGAAGGAAAATCTCGGCTCCTTGACACTCGCTTGGAATCGGCTTACTATGAACGCATATCGAAGCCGGGGATGGCTTCAAGAAACGAGGAATTGTGATGGACCTCCGGACTCACGAATGTGATGAAAGAGGTTTTCTTGTTTGTGGTGCCCCCAGCGTGACAAAATGGAACCTGCGGGCATCAAACTATTTCATTTCTGATTGATTCAACGAGAACCGGAAGGTGTCTCATGCAAGATGAGCGAAAGACCAAGGCGCAATTAGTCCGTGAACTCGGGACTCTGAAGGCCGAGCTGAAAAGGCTTGAACAGTCAGACGATGATACCGTCGGTGGTGTGCAGATCATCTCCCGCGACGTCACCGAACGCAAACAGGCAGCGGCTGTCGTGCGTGAGAGTCAGTACCAATATCGCGATTCTCACTGCAATGCCTCTCCTGGCATCTTCCATTCCTCCTTTGAAATGAAATTTCTTGATGTTAACCCCGCTCTCGCAAAGCTGCTGGGGTCTACCACCCCCGAGGAGGGTGTCACCAGTATTGCCGAACAGGCTAATTTGGTCTCGCCGGATCGCGATGCCGTTGGAGTCGCAATCCTGGATGCCGGCGGGCTCCTAACCTCCGACAATTCCAGGATTGTTTCACAGGACGGCTCAAGCTCCTCTCCACACTGTCATCCCCGTACAGGCATAAAATGAAGACTCTTTGGGAACAGCTACGGACGGTTTTAAGGACTCCCGGCACGTGGAACAACGAACAACAACAACGACGCGCGGAAATACTTCACGTTTGCTTTCTCTGCGTATTTGTTGCCGTGTTCTTCTATCTTGTCGCGCCCGCTTCAATCATCGCCGGACAGAATATATTCATCGCCTCAGCGATGTTATGCACCGTCATCGGGATGTTTCTCCTCCGCCATGGCCATCTCAATCTCTCCAGTATTCTGACAGCTTCCACTCTTTGGCTCATCTTTACAGTAGGAACCTTCACAGAAGGAGGAATCACGTCGGGTTCCTTCGCCGGGAATGTAGCGCTCGTCGTTTTCGCCGGCCTGGTGCTTGGCTTACGGGGCGCCATCACCGTGACGGTTAGCAGTCTCCTCGCAGGCGGACTCATAGTGTATCTTTCGTTGCATAATCTGCTGCCCGCACCTGCGGTGACATATTCACAAGTAAACGTCTTCGCCGATTTCTCAATTTACCTTTCAATCACCGCAGCGTTTACCGGAATCGCCGTCAACCGCATTGACACGTCTGCCGGGCGCGTCGCGCGGGAACTTGAAGAACGTAAGAAAGCAGAAGCAGAACTCCGCATCAGCGAAGAGCGACTGAGGGATATTATATTCAGCTCGGCTGATTGGGTGTGGGAGGTGGATCAGAACGGCGTCTATACCTACAGTTCGCAAAAGGGCTTTGACCTATTTGGGCCCTCCCGTGAAAATGTTATCGGAAAGACACTATTCGATTTCATGCCACCGGATGAAGCGAAGAGAGTAGCGTCAATATTTTCTGACATCGCGGCACACAAGGCGCCCATAAAGGACCTTGAGAATTGGAATGTCGGGACGAAGGGCGAAAGAATCTGTCTCGTGACCAATGGTGTGCCCATAGTGGACATAGATGGAAATCTCAAAGGTTACCGCGGCGTGGATAAAGACATCACCGAGCGCAAGCGGGTGGAAGGGGCGCTTGCCAAAACAACAGATGAACTCAAGCGTACACTTGACCTCGTCCCTGACATGATTTGCACAGCAAGTCCTGATGGCCATTTCCTAAATGTGAACCGAGCTTTTGTAAAGACCCTGGGGTTTTCCCAGGAGCAGCTACTGGCAACCTCATATGTCGATTTGATGCATCCGGATGATCGGGAATCAACGATGGTTGAAGTGGAGAGGCAACTTGCCGGACAATCGACTGTCAATTTTGAAAATCGCTATCGGTGCAAGGACGGTACTTACAAGGTGCTGGAGTGGCATGCGGCTCCAGCTGATGATGGTGTTCTTTTTGCGGTTGCCCGCGACATCACAGAGCGAAAGCGTGCTGAGGAAAAGATTCACCTCTTGGCCCACACGATCAAGAGCGTATCAGAGTGCGTCACGGTCACCGACACCGAGGGGCGGCTCATTTTTGTAAATGACAGCTTCCTCGAATCGTATGGATATCAGGAAAGCGAGGTTCTTGGAAAGACCATTCAATTCTTGCGTCCATCCGATGGAGCTCCAACGGCCGCGGACATCCACGAAGCGACGCTCGCCAGGGGATGGCAAGGCGAGTTGATGAACCGGCGAAAAGACGGAAATGAATTCCCTGTCTACCTCTCCTCATCCGTTGTCAAAGACAACGACGAGAATGTCATAGGGATGGTCGGGATCGCTCTGGATATTACCGAGCGCAAGCGAACGGAAGACAACCTCAAACGAGCGCTCGAATGGCAGGATGCGATCTTTGAGGGTTCACGCGACTCTGTGTTCATCTCAGATCAGGATTCCCGATTTGTTGCGGTCAACAAAGCTGCATCTGACCTCACGGGATACTCGCGTGAACAATTGCTTACCATGCGGATTGCCGATCTTCATGAAGATCCTGATCTGGATGCATACAAGACTTTTCATCAACGAATATTTGCCGGAGAAGAAATCGTCAGCGGAGCGAAGATACTGCGAACTGAAGGAATAAAGATAGACACGGAGTTTAGCAACAAGTGTATTTCGATTGATGGAAAGCTCTACATGCACACTTCAGCCCGCGACATCACCGAGCGCAGGCGTACGGAGGATGCATTGAGAGTTTCAGAGGCCCGCTTCAAGACATTATCACAATTGAGTTCTGACTTTTCATATTCTTGTGTACACTCCGGTGAAAAAAGCTATTGGGTTGATTGGATCACTGATGCATTCTACTCCATAACCGGTTATAACGAAAAAGAACTCAGAGAACAGAAGTGTTGGTTGTTTACAGCTCACGAGGGTGATCGCCAAACCATTATTGATCAATTCAACGGCTTGCACGAAGGAGAATCTCTTAATCAAGAATTCAGGATTGTGGCGAAGGATGGCAGAGTGTTATGGATCAGCAACAAGATGAAATGTGTTTCTGACCCTTCGGTTGCGGGTAAGCTCAGAATCTTTGGCTCTGTTCAAAATATCACCGAGCGCAAGCAGGCGGAACGGCTCATTGAAGAAGAACGCAACCTGTTGCGGTCGATCATCGATGCTATTCCCGATGAGATCGTGGTTAAGGACCTGGAGAGGAGATTCGTCCTTGCCAATAAGGGCTGCTTGCTCGCATTGGGAAAGCACACGATGGACGAGGTGGTAGGCCTGCGGGATGAAGACCTCGTTCCTGAACGCTTTGTCTCTGATGCGAGGGAGAAAGACATTCGCGTGTTGACGAGCGGTGAAGCTCTCGTCAACGATTTACCTGAACTGAAGCGAGATGAAGCGACCGGTGAGCTCGTGCGAGCCTTTCTCTCCACGAAAACGCCTCTGCGCGATAGTGACGATCGCGTCTTCGGGTTGATTGTTGTGAACAGGGACATAACACAATTGCACCGCGTGCTGGAGAATCTCAGCCAATCGGAAGCGAGATTCAGAACCGTGTGGGAGCATGCACTCGACGGCATGCGGCTCACTGACGCAGAGGGAAACATCGTGATGGTGAATCAATCGTTTTGCCAATTGTTTAAGAAAGGGAGCGAAGAACTGGTCGGGCGTTCGCTGGCGGAGACGTACCTTCCAATACTGAATGAAAAAATAGTGGAGCAATATCGTGAAGCGTTCCGGGATCGCACAATCGCGTCGTTCCTGGAAGCGGAAGTCACGATCTGGAGTGGCGATCAACTCTTCCTGGAAATGTCCAACGCGGTGCTCTCTATCCCCGGTCATCCGGAATTGTTGCTGAGTGTTTTTCGCGACATCACCGAGCACCAGCGTGCCGAAGTGGCGCTGCGGGCGAGCCAGGAGCAATTCCGTATTGCGCAGGATATGTCCCCCGATGGGTTCACAATCCTTCAACCAGTACTCGATGCCCAGGGGCGAGTCGTCGATTTCACCTGGATTTATGAGAATGCTGCGGTTGCGCGGTTGAACGGCACGGATCCGCAAGCAGTGGTGGGCAAGCGACTGCTGGAGCTGTTCCCCGGCCACCGCGGCACGCCTATACTGAGAACCTATCAGCAGGTCGCGGAATCAAGGGAGACCCGCATCTTTGAGGCCGACTACTCTGGCGAAAGCATGCCAACACCGACCTCATTCCGGATCGTCGTTGTACCGATGGCTGGAAATATCGCCATCCTGGCCCAGGATATCACCGAGCGCAAGCTGGCGACAGATGCTATGCGTGAAAGTGAAGAGCGTTACAGAGACCTGGTAGAAAACAGCCTCGATCTCATTTGCATACATGACTTAGAAGGAAATCTGCTCTCGGTAAATCCGGCTGCCACCAGGCTTAGCGGATTCACGGAAGAGGAGATGGTGGGCAAGAACTTGCTGAAATTCCTGGCTCCTGAAGGTCGGAGGATGTTCAAGGGTTACCTGGCTCGAATGCGAGCCACTGGCAGCGCCAGCGGTCTGCTTCCGGTGATCACCAAAAGCGGGGAAAAACGCATATGGGAATATTTCAACACGCTGCGCACCGTAGGTGTAACGGTGCCGACAGTTCGCGGTTTGGCACGCGACATTACTGAGCGCAAGCAGGCGGAAGAAAACCTTCGTGAAAGTGAGGCCAAGTTCCGCGGTCTATTCGAATGGATGGGCGGGGGAATTCAGCTCTGCGAAATGGTTTTCGACGCGGAGGGCCGTCCGGTCGACAACATCATCCTCGATGTGAATCCTGCCTACGAGAAGCACTCGGGCCTTCGCAGAGAACAGGTGGTTGGTAAACGCATCAGGGAGATACTACCAATCGTTGAGCAGGCGTGGCTGGACCGCTATGGCAAGCTTGTCCGAACTCGTGAGCCGATACACTTCGAGGAGTACAATGCTTCGCTCCATCGGTGGTTTGATGTATACGCTAGCGCCCTGGGCGGCAACAGATTTGCCGCGTTCTTCAGCGACATCACCGATCGCAAGCTCGGTGAGGAGCGTCTGAAGCTATCGCGAGAGCAGCTTCACCTCCTCGCCGGACACTTGCAGAGTGTGCGTGAAGAAGAGCGAAAGCATTTGGCGCAGGAGTTCCACGATCAGCTTGGGCAAGCTTTGACTGCGATCAAAATGGACTTATCGATGCTGAACCGGGCAATCACAGACACCAGCAAGGTACCGTCACGTTCAGTCATCGCTCAAGGTATTGAGTCGTCCCAAGATATGATCGACAGAGCGATCGCGATCATACGGGAAATCTTGTCCGAGCTAAGGCCTGAGCTCCTGGACCAACTTGGAATTATCCCGACGTTGGAGTGGGAAGCGGAGATATTCCAACGGAAAAGCGGCATTGCATGCACATTCAGTTCGACGGTTGACCCGATCGCACTTGAAGCAACGAAAGCGATCGCAGTCTACAGGATCTTCCAGGAAGCCATCACAAACGTGGCGCGGCATGCCAAGGCCACGAGTGTCGAAGTCGAGCTTCGAAAGGAAGGCGGGGGTCTGGTCCTCGCAATCGTGGACAACGGAATAGGAATCTCATCCGCTGCCCAACAAAGAATCCAGTCTTTCGGACTTACCGGCATGCGTGAGCGGGCGATTCTGTTGGGTGGAACTCTGGAGATTAGCGGGATTGAGGGGAAGGGGACGACAATCCTTCTCCGCATACCGTACGAACAATCGCTTACCAATGGGAGTGTCGCTTTATGATAAGAATTTTCATCGCTGATGATCATGTCCTTATTCGGGAAGGGTTCAAGAAAATCCTCCGAGAGGAACCGGACCTGTGCGTCGTTGGAGAAGCGGGAACTGCCGCGGAAATTCTCGCCAAGATTGCGGAGTCCGAATGCGATATCCTTGTTTTGGATCTGGGGCTGCCCGACAGGCCGGGCATGGAGGTTTTGAGAGAAGTCAAGAATATGCTTCCCCACCTCTGTGTTCTCATTCTGAGTATGTATCCCGAAGACCGCTTTGCGCTGAGGGCGGTCAAAGCGGGGGCAGATGGGTACCTTTCGAAGGAAGGCGCTGCTACAGAGCTCGCGACTGCAATCCGCCAGATAAAAGGGGGACACAAGTATGTGAGTCAGAATTTGTCGGAAAATCTTCTTGAAAAAGTGCGTGGGAAAGTGCCGTTGATGATGCACGAAGCGCTCTCAGATCGGGAGTTCCAGATCCTCCAGTTGATCGCAGCGGGGAAAGCAATATCGGATATCGCGGCTCAATTGAACCTGAGTGTCAGCACTGTGAACACACACAGGACGCATATCCTGGACAAGATGAACTTGCACACGAACGCCGAGTTGATGCGGTACGCGATTGAGAACAAGCTGGTGGAGTGAAGGTTCTGGTAGAAGTCCGTCACGTGTAGAAGTCCGTCTTCTTACTTCGCTACACTGGGTGAGAAGACGGACTTCTTGCCTGTCGATGGACTTCTTACTTGTTGACGGACTTCTGACTCAGTCGAACTCGCCCCTCGCCCAATCTACTCCCCGCATTTATTATCGAATATTCCTTTGCTGAAATCCCCCGATGTCCCGCCACCATTGCCTTCCTGCAGCTTTCCCAAAAGTGACCCGGTTACGAACATCGCAAACAATCCTACTACTTATCAGGAATTGTCCGATACCGAATCGAACGCGACATGAGTATCCTTCACCGCCAGCACAATGGCAGAGAGGCCTGGTGAAGAAAAATGAAACTGTTTGTAGCAGATGATTCCTCGGCAATACGTGAACGCATCGTTCGAATGGTCTCAGAATTGAAGAATGCTGAGGTCGTCGGTGAAGCGGCCGACGGTGCAGAGGCGCTACGTCGTATCCCCGAATCAAAACCCGATCTCGTCATTCTCGACTTGAAAATGCCGGTCGCCAGTGGTTTCGAAGTCCTGCCTCTCATCAAAGGGCTCGCATCGCACCCACTGGTAATGGTTCTGACGAACTATGCGACAAGCAGGCATCGTGAAGAATGCAAAAAGCTCGGGGCAGACTATTTTTTTGATAAGTCGAGGGAGTTTGAGAAAGCGATCGATGTCATAGAGGCTCTGGCAGAGACCTTTTCCCATTCCAGACTGTGAGGATTTGGTAAGGATGAATACAGGGTACACACTGCAATCAAGAAGAGAACCTTCATCATAATAACGGGAGAATGCGTCACATAAGCAGGCTAACTATTCTACAACACACAGGAGGTGCGTATGGGCTGGTCAGAAGAAGAACAGAAGCAGAAGATGGCGGAAACGGCTGAGCGGGGAAAAGTGAGCCAGACTCGCAACAAGAAGGTTCTCCGTATCGCCGGGATTGTGACAGTCCTGGCACTCATCGTTTTTGCCGTTGATTTGGTTACGCGCGAAAAGGGAGCCCGTCTGCCGTTGGATCTCCGCGATCAGGAAGGGACTGTAGCGGCGTGGAAGCATGATGGGTTCGTGAAGTCGATCGACAACGCTTCTGCCACGGTCGTGGTCGACGAGGCCGTTTGGAAAGAAATATCGCATGATGAGAAGACCACGATCATAGCGTTTCTGGGCTCCTATTGTGCCGAGAAGAGCGGAGCGGCGCAGGCTGTCATCTCGATCAGGGGAGACAACTCTCACGCATTGCTTGGCGGCATCGACAGCGTTGGGATGAAAATCAATTAAAACAACCGTCTGAGGTCACAAAACAACCTGGAGAAGAACCATGGGACAACAACAATTGCTTTTATTGATTCTGGCCACCATCGTCGTGGGTATTTCGATCAGGGTGGGACTACGAATGGTTGACGACCAGAACATGCAGCAAAACAGAGACCAGCTGGCGTTGCAGGCGCAGCAAATCTACGCCGTTGCCGAACAGTACGCGACAAAGTCCCAACGACAGGCCGGGGGTGCGGGGACATACACGAATTTCAAATTGCCCAAAGGCTTCACGCAAACTGTAGCCGGGACATTCACGGCAACCGTGTCTGGCACGACAGGTCTGACAATTATTGGTACTGGCAACGTGAAGGGAAATAACGGCACCAGCCCGGTGACAGTTACCTCCACGATCACGACCAGAAAAATTACGAAGACCATTTTCAGCAATTGATATGAGAAAATGTTGAGACAGAGGGTTGAACAGTAGGCGTCATCACAAAGGAAGGATCGCCTTCATGGCCAAGACATATTCGGCACTGATCATTGATGACTCCGGCGAAGTCCGGATAATACTCACACGGTACTTCAAGAACCTCGGGTTTGAGACTATCGACACTGCAGAAGACGGGAGGGCCGGCCTGGACAAAGCCAGATCGACGAAGCCTGACATTGTTATCCTCGACGGCATTATGCCCGAACTGGACGGGATAAAGGCGCTGCCGGAAATCAAGAAGGAGAGTCCGAACACGGTTGTTGTTATCTGTTCGTCCCTGTCGGACAAGTCGAAGGTGATGGCATTTAAAAATGCGGGGGCAGACTTCTACATTCTCAAGCCTTTTGACAGGGAGAGGTTCGAGGAGGTGATAAATCAAGCCATCGAGATTCTTGCGAGCAGACCGGGGAGTGCCTCATGAAATGCACACACTGTGATGCTGACAACGAAGATGGCCGCAAGTTCTGCCGTGACTGCGGTATTGCGATCGGAGTGATGTGTGATCGCTGCAAGATCGTGAACCCGTTCGGCGATACGTACTGTGGCATGTGCGGATTCAAGCTACTGGAAATGCCCAAAGAGATGTCTTCACCTTCTGACCCATTAGAAATGCCGCAGCCGGACAGACCAGGGCAGTACACGGCCCGCGATATTAAAGAGCTTCTCTCCCTGCGGACGAAGCTCAAGAAGGAAGAGGATTCCCTTGAAAGCCTCCGTCAGGACGACATTGACAAACTGTTCGGGAGGACGAAATGACCACTGAATATCAGCAATTGATTGACGTCCTGCTCAAGGAAGGGAGAATCGACGGAGAGGTGCTGAAGGGGAAGCGGTCGCAATTCGACGACGCCGTCGGGCGCGAGGGAATCGCAAAAAGCCTCGTCAAAATCCTGAATGTGGCCGAAACCGATGTCGCCGGGACTATCGCGAAGTCGTTCAACCTTCCGCAGATGCATGTTGCCCGCGAAATGGCAACGGCGCCCACCGGCATCTTCGCGGAAGAAGAAATCGTCGGTTATCGGGTGCTTCCGATTTTCCAGATGGGATTGGAACTGACCGTTGCATTCGTCGATCCACCAACTCCTCAAATCCGCGTGCTGTTGCAGAAAATCAGCGGTTACAGGGTGCTCCCGGTCATCTCGACTGTCTCTGATTTCGAGTCTGCCCTGAGCAAGTATTCGGGTGCCCTTGACAAAGTACAAAGGGTCGGATCGTTGTTTGATCTGGACAAATTCGATATTCGGGTGGGAGAGGGGAAAATCAAAGGATTCTCTGATGATGGGAAAGCGGAAGAAACCATGGCCCGGCTTGCAGAGGAGCTCCTGCTCCGGGCGGCAAAGATGGGCGCCAGCGATATCCATATAGAGCCGGGGAAGCACGAACTCCTGATCCGGTTCCGCGTTGATGGTTATCTTCGGCGCATCGTGTCTCTGCCGATGTCGTATCACCCGGGGATCCTTTCTATTCTGAAAGCGAAATCCGGAATGGACATGTTCGAGCAATTGATTCCGCAGGATGGCAGAATGTCTCTCAAATTCGCTGATCGCGAGATCGATGTTCGGGTCAGCTCACTTCCTCTGTTGTTCGGGAACAAGATGGTGTTGCGGCTCCTCAGCACCACCGCGATGATGGCCAATCTGGACAATCTCGGTTTCTCGGATGCGAACCTCTCATTGTTCCGTTCGCTGCTCAGGCTGCCGAACGGAATCGTGCTGGTTACCGGTCCGACAGGCAGCGGAAAAACCACGACGCTCTACGCCGGCTTGAATGAGATCAGAAGCATGGATCGCAATATTACGACAGTTGAAAATCCCGTGGAGTACATGCTCGAACTTGTCAATCAGGTCCAGGTGAACGCGGACCGCGGACTTACGTTTGCCTCGATACTGCGCGCCATCCTTCGCCAGGATCCGAATGTCATTCTTCTCGGGGAAATCCGGGATACGGAAACGGGGACCATTGCAACGGAAGCAGCGTTGACCGGGCATCTTGTTTTGAGCACACTTCATACCAACGACGCTGTGGGAGCGATTTCACGTATGATCAATCTCGGGATCGAGTCGTTCTGGGTCAGTGCGTCAGTGATCGGGATCCTTGGGCAACGATTGGTCCGCAAGATTTGTGCGCGCTGCAAAGAAGAGTATGTTCCCGATGCCAATACGCTCGATGAACTCGGTTTGGCTCTCCTTCCACGGGGGACACCGTTTTTCCGCGGGCGCGGCTGCACCTACTGTGGAGGAGGCGGATACAAAGGGAGGGTCGCCATCCATGAGGTCTTTGTGATAACGGAGGAGATGCGCGACATGATTTATGGACAGGTAACGACGAGCAAACTTCGGGCTCTTGCCGCCGCGAACGGCTTCCGTGACATGTACTTCGACGGTGTACAAAAAGCCCTGGCGGGAATCACTACACTCGATGAGGTGCGGCGGATTTCAAAGAAGACGATTTAAGAAGAAGGTAGAAGTCCGTCCAGGTGAGAAGTCGGACTTCTACGTCGAGAACCTGCCTGAGAAGTCCGACTTCTACAAGGCGACGGACTTCTTACTTGGATGGATAGATAATGAACCAACAAGCGAACAATTCCCTCAACATGTGGATCAACGCGTTTCCGCGTATCTCGGGTGGCGCCGCGGTTGTCGTCGGTTCAATCGTTCTTGTCGGCTGGATGTTTGAGATTCCACTCTTGAAGAGCCTGCACCCAAGCATGGTTTCCATGAAAGCGAACGCGGCGCTTGCATTTATGCTCGCTGGAACATGCATGTTGCTTCTACACTCGTCAGCGCAAAGCATGAAGCTGAGACGCGTTTCACAGGCTCTCGCGTTGTTCGTCATCCTGATCGGGCTACTCACATCAATAGAGTATACGTTTGGCTGGAATGCCGGAATAGACCAACTTCTGTTTAAGGATTTACCAGGAGCGGCTGGTGCATTGCATGGGGGGCGAATGCCTTTCAGCGCTGCCGTGAGCTTTGTTTGCGTTGGCATTGCTTTTTTTGTGCTTGAAGCGAGAAGTCGCCGCGGCATTGTGTTCAGTCAGATCCTGGCGACGATTGTGGGCGTTCTGGGGTTGATTGGTCTGCTCGGCTACATCCCCAATTTGCCGGAATTCCTGGGCTACGCCGTGCACACGCGGATGGCTGCTCATGGTGCGATGACATTCATTCTTCTCTCTATCGGAGTATTATCGCTCAATCCCGACGATGGAATCATCGGCGAAATTATTGTCGACGGGTTCGGTGGTTTCATGGCCCGCCGCCTGTTGCCTGCTGCAGTGGGCATACCGATCCTTATTGGCTGGATCACTACGGAGGGTGAAAGGAACGGTCTCTATGGCAATCAGTTTGGCGATGTCATTGCAGCGGCTGCATACATCGCCATTGCGTTGGTTCTGACGTGGAGAACCGCCCGATCGCTCAACAAACTCGATGCGAAACGCAAGCGCATGGAGAAGGAACAGATCGAAAGCGAGAAATACTTCAAGGAGCTGTTCGACGATGCCCCGGTAGCATATCACGAACTGGACCTGGAAGGGCGTATTTCTCGGGTCAACCAAACCGAACTCCGGTCGCTCGGCTATCGCCTCGAAGAAATGCTGGGACACTTCGTGTGGGAATTTCTCGACGACCAGGAGGCCTCAAGGCAGTCGGTCCTTGCTAAATTGGCCGGCACCAAACCGCCGGCGAAAGGCGTCGAGCGCGTCTACCGTCGAAAAGACATGACGACGATTGATGTCGTGAGCGAAGATACGATTCTGCGGGATGCCGACGGGCGCATCACCGGAATTCGCACCACGCTCCAGGATGTCACGGAGTTGAAGCTCGCTCAAGAGCAAATGCGAAGGAGTGAAGAACGATGGCGCGCCGTCGTGCGGACAGCGACAGACGCCATCGTGACCGTCGGAGAAGAAGGGGCCATCCTTTCCTGGAACGAAGCGGCCGAGCGAATCTTTGGCTATTCGTCCGATGTGGCGTTGGGTATGCAACTGAATCTGATCATTCCAGAAGGTTATCGGGACGCTCACCGGATTGGAATGCATCGGCTGCTGGAAACGGGTAAGCCGAGGGTCATTGGGAAAACTGTGGAGTTAGTCGGATTGAGGAGCGACAGGAGTGAATTCCCGATCGAACTCTCCCTGGCGATGGTGAAGGTTGATGATTCTGTGATGTTCACGGGTATCATCCGTGACGTCAGCGGACGCAAGAAAGCGGAACGCGAGATCAGATTGCTGGCGCAGACCCTCTCCTCGACGAAAGACTGCGTGTCCGTTACAGATCTTGATGACAATATCATCTTCGTGAACGATGCCTTCTTGCACACGTATGGATATACTCGTGAAGAGTTGGTTGGCCATCCGGTTGTAATTGTCCGTTCGGGGAAGACTTCTCCGGAGATCGGGAGCAAAATCCTGAAAGAAACGCTTGCCGGGGGATGGTATGGTGAAATCTTCAACCGCCGGAAAGATGGGACTGACTTTCCAATAGAGCTCTGGACATCGGTCGTGAAAGATGAGTCTGGAAAGGTGATCGCGACAGTAGGAGTTGCACGCGACATCACCGCCCACAAGCGGGCCGAGCAGGAGCGGGAATCGATCATCAAAGAATTGAAAACCACTCTCGAGAATGTGAGGACTTTGGATGGCTTGGTCCCTATTTGCGCTCACTGCAAAAAAATACGCGACGACAAGGGTTACTGGAACCAACTGGAAAAATATATTGTGGACCACACGGACGCGAAGTTGACGCATGGACTCTGCCCGGAGTGTGCCGAGCTGTACTTCCCGGGGCTTGCTGCGAAGACTTCGCCGGGGGGAAGTCCGTCCAGGTGAGAAGTCGGACTTCTACATCGAGAACCTGCTT
The DNA here is from genome assembly GCA_026390595.1 of Ignavibacteriales bacterium. NCBI lineage: Bacteria > Pseudomonadati > Ignavibacteriota > Ignavibacteria > Ignavibacteriales > Ignavibacteriales bacterium. The sequence continues at coordinate 3,546 of JAPLFQ010000013.1, read as the reverse complement.
GAGAAGTCCGACTTCTACACGGCGACGGACTTCTCACATGGCGCCGGGCACCCACGTGAAGATGAGAAAGCAACTATGTTCTTGAATCGTATTACCCCATTGACATTCAAGCGTCTCATTGTCACTGTCGCAATCATCGCGGTAGCTGCCGCGTTGCGAGTGTGGCCACTCCATTCACTTGGTTCAACTCTCGCGTGGTTGACGTTCTATCCCGCCGTTATGGTCATTGCGATATACGGAGGCTTCTGGTCGGGATTACTAGGGACGTTGCTTGGCTGTCTCATCGCAACAACGTTGTGGTTTGTGATTGCGGCACAACCGTTCGTAAAAAACCCTGCCGATTGGCTTGGCGTGGCCGTTTTCGTTCTTACAGGCACGATGATATCAACCGTTGCCGAAGCCATGCGGCGTGCAAATGAGCGGGCGAGCGAGGCACAAAAACAAGCAGAAGCGGCGAACCATGCCAAGAGCGCTTTTCTCGCAAACATGAGCCACGAACTTCGCACACCACTGAACGCCATCCTGGGGTACTCACAACTCATGCAGAGAGATGCTTCACTATTACGCGAACATCAGGACAACTTGAAGATTATCAATCGCAGTGGGGAGCATTTACTGGAACTGATCAACGATGTGCTCGAGATCGCCAAGATCGAGTCGAATCGTGTCACGCTGGAACCTTTCGCCTTTGATCTCCATGCCCTGATCCTTGACCTGAAGAAGATGTTTCAAGTCCGGACGGACTCTAAAGAGCTGCTCTTCGAAATCTACGGAATCGATGAACTGCCTCGCTACGTCGTAGCGGATGAAAAAAAACTTCGCGTCGTGTTGATCAACCTGCTGGGGAATGCGGTCAAGTTCACACAAAACGGTTATGTCACGATGCGCCTCTCTCATCGGAAGGAAGGTCCTGAGGAGATGATTCTTTGTGTAGAAGTGGAAGACACCGGACCGGGAATCGCAGAAGGTGAAAAAGACAAGCTTTTCAAGTATTTCATCCAAACCGAAAGCGGCAAGCTCTCCAGAAGCGGCACGGGATTGGGACTGGCAATCAGTCAGGATTATATTCGGATGATGGGAGGAGAAATCTCTGTCAGAAGCCATGTGGGAGAGGGAAGCATCTTCCGTTTCGAGATACCCATTGCTGAGGGGAAAGGGGGAGACTTTGTGGAAAGGCCCCTTGCGCGACGGGTTATTGGACTGGAGCCCCGGCAAAAGGTTCCACGCGTGCTTGTAGCGGAGGACACGGAGGCAAATCGGACTCTTCTCGTCAAGCTGCTTACATCGGTGGGTCTTGATGTGCGTGCAGTCTCCAATGGTCGCGAGGCCGTGGACGTAGTTGAACAATGGCAACCTGACTTTGTTTGGATGGACATCCGGATGCCGGTGATGGACGGACTGGAGGCGACGCGGCGAATCAAATCTACTGAAAAAGGAAATCGCACCAAAGTGGTTGCGCTTTCTGCTCATGTTTTTGGAGAGGAGCGGGAAGATATCATCGCGGCGGGCTGTGATGACTTTGTGGGAAAACCGTACCGGGAACACGAGATTTTTGAGGTCATGGCAAAGCACGTTGGGCTTCAGTATGTGTATGAAGAAAAGCTGGTGGAGGATGCAGGAGGGGCGTTGCCGCCCGATGGCGAAATGGACCTGCGATCCATAGATCCTGAGATGCGGGCGGAACTGGACGGGGCGGTGACCAGTACTGATGCTCTAAAGATTACCGAGCTTGCCGATCGCCTGTGCGTGCAAAACCCGGCCGCGGCGACGAGGTTACGCACATGCGCGAAGAATTTTGATTACGATACCATCCGGGCGGCGCTTTGCCGCGCCGCGACTGAAGGGGATATCCATGCATAGAGACAAGCGCGGCGGAAACATCCTGATTGTCGACGACACACTTGATAATTTGCGCCTGCTCTCACAAATGTTAACCGCTGGCGGCCATTCTGTCCGCGCAGCCAAATCCGGACGGGAAGCGCTCGCGTCCATTCAGGCCGCAAAGCCAGACATGGTTTTGCTCGACATCAAGCTTCCGGATCTGAGCGGATATGAAGTTTGTACCCTGCTAAAAGCGGATGTGGCGACGCGTGATGTGCCCATTATGTTTCTCAGCTCATTGGACGAAATCAAGGACAAACTCCATGGATTCGAGGTCGGAGGCATCGATTATGTCACTAAGCCGTTCCACGAGCAAGAAGTCCTGGCGCGCGTCCAAACGCAAGTTAATCTAAGCCATTTGCGCACTGAGCTGAAGCGACACACTGAAGACCTGGAATTGTCCAACGAACGGCTTACCATTGAAATCGCCGAGCGCCGGCGGGTGGAACAAGAGCGCGAAAAGCTGATAGAGGAACTGCAATCAGCACTGGAAAATATCAGGACTCTGGATGGATTGGTTCCGATTTGTTCTTCCTGCAAGAAAATTCGCGACGATAAGGGCTTCTGGAATCAACTTGAGAAATACCTGGTAGAACACACCGACGCGAAGTTGACGCATGGGATCTGCCCGGACTGCGCGGAGCTGTACTTCCCAGGGATTGCTCAGAAGACTTCGCCGGGGGGTGCTCTTTAACCATGGCAGAAGTCCGTTACCAAAGTAAGAAGTCCGTCTTTTCACAGAGAGAAACCATAGTCAGAAGACGGGCTTCTACACCAAGACGGACTTCTACATCGAATCGGACTTCTTACACGGCGCGGTGTGCCGGTCACTTAATCGAGCTCGGGAAGGTGATTGTTACCCACGTGGTCGCAATTCGATTGACCACGAAATTATCTGAAGTGTGCACTGCGGTAAGCCACATTCGGGAGAAATGCCATGAGACATAACACGCCTGGTGGAAGCATCCTGATTGTCGATGACACGCTCGACAATCTGCGCCTCCTTTCACACATGTTAACTGAGCGTGGCTACTCTGTTCGTGCCGCGAAGTCCGGACTGGAAGCACTGGCGTCCATTCAGGCCGCGAAGCCGGACCTGCTATTGCTCGACATCAAGCTTCCGGATCTGAGCGGTTATGAAGTGTGTGCCCGGTTGAAGGCGGATTCAGCGACCAGTGATTTGCCCATAGTGTTCCTGAGTGTGATGGACGAAACCAAGGACAAACTCCAGGGTTTCAAGGCGGGTGGCGTCGACTACATCACCAAGCCGTTCCACGCAGAAGAAGTTCTGGCACGCGTCCATACCCATATTGAAATAGGTCGTTTGCGCGAAGAGCTTGAACGGCAAGCTGTCGATCTGCGGGACAGCCAACACCTGCTTATGGAATCTCAGGTGATCGCGGGCCTGGGGACCTATGTCCTTGAAATTCCGAAGGGAACCTGGACAAGTTCGGTAGTGCTGGACGGGATCTTCGGCATTGATGAAAATTATGTTCGTTCAGTTGAAGGATGGGGTTCACTCATTCATCCGGATTGTCGTGACATGATGCTGGAGTATTTTGCCAGGGAAGTAATTGCGAAATGTTCACTTTTCGACAAGGAATACAAGATAGTTCGACATGACAACGGCGAGGAGCGTTGGGTCCATGGGTTAGGTGAACTCGA